>JBGSTQ010000009.1:0-9219 GCA_041736375.1 Thiobacillaceae bacterium | reverse complement strand
CGAGCGCGACCCCTACACCTTTCCCAGCCGGGTGCGCCTGCTGGCGGCTACGGCGCGCTGAGCTATTCCGGCTGGGCCTCGGCGCGCTGCACCGGCCGGCGACCGACCTGAACCTGCAAATCCAGCGACTGATTCTTGCGGGCAATGCTGAGTTGCGCACTGTCGCCCGGCTTGAGGGCGGCAATCAGATTCAGCAGCGAGGAGGAATCGGTCACGGGCTTGCCGTTGACCCCCAGCAGAATGTCGCCCGGACGAATCCCGCCGAGGTCGGCCGGTCCGCCTTTCAGCACCCCGGCGATCAACGCGCCGTCGGTCTTGCTGAGATTGAAGGACTCCGCCAGTTCGGGCGTCAGGTCCTGCACCTCGATGCCGACCCAGCCGCGGACGACGCCCCCATCCTTGACGATCTGTTCCATCACCTGGCGCGCGATGCTGACCGGAATGGCGAAGCCGATGCCTTGCGATCCGCCGGTGCGCGAGTAGATCGCACTGTTCACCCCGACCAGGTGGCCGTCCGCATCGACCAGCGCGCCGCCCGAGTTGCCGGGGTTGATGGCGGCATCGGTCTGGATGAAATTCTCGAAGGTGTTGATGCCGAGATGGGTGCGCCCGAGGGCGCTGACGATGCCGGCGGTGACGGTCTGGCCCACGCCGAAGGGGTTGCCGACGGCCAGCACCCAGTCGCCGACCTTGAGGCTGTCGGCCTGGGCGAAAATGATCGCGGGCAGGTTGTTGGCCGCGATCTTGAGCACTGCCAGATCGGTTTCGGGGTCGGCGCCGACCACGCGTGCCGGCAGCGTCTTGCCATCCGACAGGGCGACCTGGATTTCGTCGGCCGCCTCGACCACGTGGTGGTTGGTCAGGATGTAGCCGTTGGGACTGACGATCACCCCCGAGCCGAGGTTGGAAGCCTGGCGCGGCCTTTCGTCGAGGCGGTCGCCGAAGAAGTAGCGAAAGATCGGGTCGTTCAGCGCCGGGTGGGTGTTGTTGCGGACCTTTTGCTGGGTAAAGATGTTGACGACCGAGGGGATGACTTTTTGCGCCGCCGGTGCAAACGACTCGGTCGGAGCGAAATCGCCCGTCGGAAGGTGGGCCTGGTTGATGGTCAGGTCGGGCAGCGTCTGCCAGCGCAGGATATCGGGCCTGAACAAGGCGACGATGAACAACACGCCCAGGGCGACAGTGGTCGACTGGGCGAACAGCAGCCAGAATTTGCGCATATCGAATTAAGAATCAGAAACTTGGCCCAACTTTGAGCCGGGTCAATTATATCCCACGTAAACAGGGGCATCGCGCCAGTCCGGATGGTTATTGAAAGCCCGGGCTTCCGGTACGGGCACTAAATTGGATAGAATGCCGGTTTTATTCAAACACGTTCAGGTCAAGCACAAGATGAACCAGGCAGTGGATCGGAGCAAACGAAAATTCCTGATCGCTGCCACGTCGGCCGTTGGCGGCGTGGCAGTGGCGGGGGTTGCGGTGCCTTTCGTGGCCAGCATGATGCCGAGTGCGCGCGCCAAGGCGGCTGGCGCACCGGTGGAAGTCGACATCAGCAAGATCGAGCCGGGCATGCTGCTGGCCGTCGAATGGCGCGGCAAGCCGGTGTGGGTGGTCTATCGCACCAAGGAGATGCTCGACATGCTCGGCAAGCATGACGACCGCCTCGCTGACCCCAACAGCGATCAGCCGCAGCAGCCGGACTATTGCAAAAATCCGACACGCTCGATCAAGCCGGAATATCTGGTGGCGGTAGGCATCTGCACCCACCTCGGCTGCTCGCCCACCTACCGTCGCGAGATCGGCGCGGGTGATATGGGGGCCGACTGGCCCGGCGGCTTCTTCTGCCCCTGTCACGGCTCCGCCTTCGATCTCGCCGCCCGCGTGTTCAAGGGCGTGCCTGCGCCGGTCAACCTGGTGATTCCGCCGCATCAGTTCGTCAGCGATTCCATGTTGCTGGTGGGTCTGGATTCCGGTGCGATCAAAGCCCAGAGGGGGGTCGATAAATGACAGCGTTGCAGAAACTGCTGGGATGGGTCGACGACCGCTTCCCGCTGACCGCCACATGGAAGACGCATCTGTCCGAGTACTACGCGCCCAAGAACTTCAATTTCTGGTACTTCTTCGGTTCGCTGGCGCTGCTGGTGCTGGTACTGCAGATCGTCACCGGCATTTTCCTCACCATGAACTACAAGCCGGACGCGGCGCTCGCCTTCGCGTCGGTCGAGTACATCATGCGCGACGTCGACTGGGGCTGGCTGATCCGCTACATGCACTCCACCGGCGCCTCGATGTTCTTCGTCGTCGTCTACCTGCACATGTTCCGCGGACTGATGTACGGCTCCTACCGCAAGCCGCGCGAACTGATCTGGATCTTCGGCGTGCTGATCTATCTCGCCCTGATGGCCGAAGCCTTCCTCGGCTACCTGCTGCCGTGGGGCCAGATGTCCTTCTGGGGCGCCCAGGTGATCGTCAACCTGTTCGCCGCCGTGCCCTTCATCGGCGAGGACCTGTCGATCTGGATTCGCGGCGACTACGTGATTTCGGACGCCACGTTGAACCGCTTCTTCGCCTTCCACGTCATCGCCCTGCCGCTGGTGCTGATCGCGCTGGTGGCGGTGCACCTGGTCGCGCTGCACGAAGTCGGCTCGAACAACCCCGACGGCGTCGAGATCAAGAAGAAAAAGGATCCGGTCTCGCACATTCCGCTCGACGGCATCCCCTTCCACCCGTATTACACGGTGAAGGACATCGTCGGCGTCATCGTCTTCCTGATGGTGTTCACGGCGATCGTGTTCTTCGCGCCGGAAATGGGCGGCTATTTCCTCGAAGCCAACAACTTCGTTCCGGCCGACCCGCTGAAGACGCCGGCTCATATCGCACCGCTGTGGTACTTCACCCCGTTCTACGCCATCCTGCGCGCGGTGCCGCCGCTGTTCGGCTCGCAGTTCCCCGGCGTGATGGCGATGGGGCTGTCGATCGTGGTGCTGTTCTTCCTGCCCTGGCTGGATCGCAGCAAGGTCAAGTCGATCCGCTACCGCGGCCCGATCTACAAGGTGGCACTCGCCCTGTTCATCGTTTCCTTTGTCGGACTGGGCTACCTCGGACTGCTGCCCTCCACCCCGATCGCGACGATCTTCGCGCAGGTTTTTTCGGTGATCTATTTCCTGTTTTTCCTGTTGATGCCTTGGTATACCGCGATTGACAAAACCAAACCGGAACCGGAAAGGGTGACTGGCTAAATGAAACGCTTCAAGACCATATTGTTCATGCTGTTGGCCGCGCCCGTCGCGGCACTGGCAGCCGGCGGCCATTCCGTCCCGCTGGACAAGGCGCCGGTGAACGTGTCCGACCAGGAATCGCTGCAGCGCGGCGCACGCATTTTCGTCAACTATTGCCTTAATTGCCATGCCGCCGGCTACATGCGCTATTCGCGCCTGCAGGACCTGGGCCTGACCGAGGACCAGATCAAGGACAACCTGATGTTCGCCGCGGAAAAACCGGGCCAGACCATGGATGTCAGCATGCCCAGGGCCGACGGCAAGGCGTGGTTCGGCGCTACGCCGCCCGATCTTTCCGTGATCGCCCGTTCGCGCAGCGCCGACTGGCTCTATACCTACCTGCGCAGCTTCTACCGCGACGAAAGCCGGCCCACCGGCTGGAACAACCGGGTGTTCGACAAGGTCGGCATGCCGCATGTCATGTGGGATCTGCAGGGCGAACTCGTGCCGCGCTACAGCAAGGAAGGCGAGCATGAAGTCATCGAGCGGCTGGAACTGGCCAAACCCGGCAGCGTCAGCCTTGCGCAGTACGACGCCATGGTCGGCGACCTGGTCAACTACCTGGTGTGGATGGGCGAGCCCGCGCAGAACCAGCGCAAGCAACTGGGCCTGATCGTGCTGGCCTTCCTGGCGGTCTTCTTCGTGGTGGCCTACTACCTCAAGAAGGAATTCTGGAAAGACATCCACTGATCCGCATCGACGCCATTTCCGACCTTATTTCAGCAGCCGGACAGGATCCGGCTGTTGCCGTTTTTAAGTCACGCCTACCTACTGGGAGCAACCCGCCATGATGACCCTTTACTCCGGAAGCACCTGTCCCTACAGCCACCGCTGCCGCATCGTTCTGTTCGAAAAGGACATGGACTTCGAAGTCATCGATGTCGACATGCACAACAAGCCGGAGGAAATCGCCAGCATCAGCCCCAGCGGCAAGGTGCCGGTGCTGGTCGAGCGCGACCTCGTGCTGACCGAGTCCAACATCATCAACGAGTACATCGACGAGCGCTTTCCGCATCCGCAGCTGATGCCGCCGGACCCCGTCATGCGCGCGCGCGCCCGCCTGGTGCTGTTCAATTTCGAGCATGACCTGTTCACCCACGTCAACACGCTCGAATCGACCAGCAGCAAGCAGGCGGACAAGGCGCGCCAGGAAATCCGCGACAGCCTGGCCCAGCTCACGCCGATCCTGACGCGGCAGAAGTACCTGATGAACGACGAGTTCTCCATGCTCGACGTCGCCCTGGCTCCGCTGCTGTGGCGGCTCGAGCATTACGGCATCGAGCTGCCGAAAATGGCGGCGCCGGTGCTCAAGTACCGCGAGCGCCTGTTCAGCCGCCCGGCCTTCATCAGCGCCCTCACCCCCACCGAGAAGGCGTTCCGCAAGTAAGGGGATCGGGCTTGCCGGAGATTTCAACCAAGCCCTACCTGATCCGCGCGCTGTATGAATGGTGCGTGGATTCGGGCTACACGCCGCAGCTGCTGGTGGCGGTCGATGCCCGGACCCGCGTGCCGGCCGCCTTCGTCAAGGACGGCCAGATCGTCCTCAACATCAGCGCCGGCGCCACCCGCAAACTCACCCTGGAAAACGACTGGATCCAGTTTTCTGCCCGCTTCGGCGGGGTGTCGCATGAAATCTCGGTCCCGGTCGGACGTGTGGCGGCGATCTTCGCCCGCGAAAACGGCCAGGGTCTGCATTTCGAGCCGGAGTCTTCCGGCGATGAGCCGGTAGCCACGCCACCGACGTCGGACGAGCCCTCTCCGCCGCCCAAGGGCAGGCCGTCATTGAAAGTGGTGAAGTAAGCCGATCCGGCGTGCCGCTGAAACGGCGGCATCGCTATAATGTCGCCCGTTGCCGCTTTAGCTCAGCTGGTAGAGCAACCGCCTTGTAAGCGGTAGGTCATCCGTTCGATTCGGATAAGCGGCACCACAGTATTCATGCGGCTTTCAGGCCGGTTGCCGTTCGAGCCTGAACCGTTCCCAGCCGCTGGAGACCGCTCCGGATGCCGGCCAAGTGTCACCATCTCCCATCATTCCTTCGCCTCGTGCTGCTTCGCTGCGCGCGCAAGATTCAGCGCCAGCAGGCGCTTGAGGATTTCGTCGTCCGGCATCTCGGGCGTGTAGTCGGGCCAGCCGTAGGCGGCGGCCACGGCGGCGTCGAGTTCGCGATGGGCGTGGTCGAGCCAAGACGGGCGCGCGTTGTAGAGGTTGGTCAGGGTGCGCTTTTTCAAGTCGGCTTCGTGGCCGGGTTTGGCGACGGGGCGCAGCGGGAAGCCGGCCTGTTCTTCCTCGGGGGTGCGCACCCAGTCGACCCACTCCGGCGGGTTGAGCCAGTTCTCGCGCAGTTCGTTGAGTTTCTTCGCGGTGGCGGCGATGCGTTGTGCCCCCTCTCCCTCGATGGGAGAGGGTTGGGGAGAGGGTGAAGCGGTATCTTGCGGCGTTAGCCCTTCGGGGAAGGGGAAGGTCTCGAACGTGGTGGTGGGGGTGTAGCGTGGACGATCTTCCAGCGACGTGCCCAAGCGAAGCGACCAGAGTTCGTGGAAGCGCGAATGTAGGATGCCGAAGGTGGTGTCGTCGGCGCGAGCGATGACGATGAGCGCCTGGTCAGGGCAGATTGCTGCATCGAGCCAGACGAAGTAGCGATGCTTCGAGTGGGCGATGGTGGCGATATAGCGAGGCAGGCCATGGAGCGCAGCTCGCATCTCAGGGCGCGGCCTACCAAGGCGCCACCAACCCCGCGCAACTGCTTGATCGCGATTCTTGGCACTTACAGATTTCACATGTGCAATAACGTAGGCAAACGGCGCCTCGTACAGCGCTGCATCGGCTTCGGACATTTCGCAACCGTAATCGACAATCCACAAGTCGGTGGCCCGACCAGCGAGCACTAGACCATTGGACCATGGGCGGACGACATCACTGTTTGAGCGGCTGTTGGGATTGGGTTGCAGCAGCCATTGACGGGCCAGGGCGCCGGTAATATCAAATGCGGCCTTCTTCGATGTGCCCTGAAAACTGACTCCTAGGTTCTCCGCCAGCGGCTTCGCTAGCGTCAGATCTAGCGCCCCACTGGTTTCATTGCCTGCCGTCAGGTCAGCATGGATTGCCGAGACCGGCATGCCGTCGAGCACGGCGCCCTCTCCCCCGGCCCCTCCCCCGCTCGCGGGGGAGGGGAGAGTGCCGAAGCACACCAGCGACACCCGCACGGCGGCTCCATTATTGATCCACGCTTCGTCGCTCCAGGCTTCGAAGATCGGCACCGTTTGCAGAATCCGGTCCAACACCTTGCGGTTGGCGCCGCCACGAATGGAGTTGGTGCCGACCAGTCCGACGCGCTGCGCCTTGCCCGCTTCGATCTGTGCCCGGGCTTTTTCGAACCAGTAGGTGACGAGGTCGGCGCCACCGGGAACGCGGTCGGCATATACGCGGTTGAGCGCCTTTAAGTATTCGTTACCAAGCTCGCCGCGCTTCTTGCTGCCGCCGAGGAAGGGCGGGTTGCCGACAATGGCATCGGCCGTGGGCCAGTCTGGCTCGGACGCAAATATGAGCATGCTGTCCCGCTCTTTTTCGAAGTCCTCGATCACCACGCCTTCGTATTGAGCCGCCAGCACCGCATCCCGACATTCGATGTGGTCGAGCGGCCGCAGGATCGGGTCGCGCCGCAGCACGTAGCCGTGGGACAACACCCACTGTATTTCACCGATCCACACTGTCACCCGCGCGAGTTCGGCAGCGTAGGGGTTGAGCTCGATGCCGAGCACGTTGGCCGGGCTGGTTTCGATGGTGAGTTCGCGGTGCAGCCCGAGTGCTTCGGCTTCGAGGTTGGCGCGATGCTCCAGGTCCTTCAGGGTCTTGAGGGCGAGGTACAAGAAATTTCCGCTGCCGCAGGCGGGGTCGAGCACGCGGTAGGCCTTGAGCCGCTGGATGAAACGGATGAACAGCGTCTGCGCCTCGTCGCGCGCGGCTTTTGATCCTTTGCCGCCCAGCGCGTGTTTTTCCAGCCGCGCGGCGATCTGCGTTTTGACGGCCTGCCATTCGGCCAGCAGCGGCACCTCGATCACCGGGCGGATGAGCTTGAGGATCGTGGCGGGGTCGGTGTAGTGCGCGCCCAGCTGGCTGCGCATGTCGGGGTTGAGGCCGCGCTCGAACAGGGTGCCGAGGATGGCGGGTTCGATCGCGCCCCAGTCCATGCGCGCGGTGTCCAGCAGTTGAACCACGTCGTCGGTGGTGAGCGCGGGTACCTCGATTTCCTTGAACAGGCCGCCGTCAAACCAGGGGATGTCGTTCATGGCGAAGTCGCCACCGTCGCGCATCGCCTCGAACAGCTGGGTCAATCGCAACTGCGCCTTGGCGCCGTCGGGGTTGGATTTGTCGAGCACGGTCTCGAACAGTTTTTCCGGCAACAGTTTCGCGTCCTCGCTGAACATGCAGAACACGCACTGGATAAGAAAATGCGCGGTCTGCTGCGGCGTGTTTCCGCGCGCATTGAGGCGTTCGGCCAGTTCGCCCATCTTGCGCGCGGCCTCTTCGGTGACGGCGTAGGTCGTCAGCTTGGGCTTGAAGCGGTCGGGTGTCTCGAACAGCCAGCGCAGCTTTTGCAGATTCAGCGGCTGGCCGATTTCATCCAGCGGGATGCTGTGGACTTCGCTCGGTGTGCCGGTGAAGTGGGTGTGGATCTCGATGCGGCTGCGGTCGGAGACGATCAGAAGCGGCGGGTTGTCGAGCGCGAGGGCATAGGTCATCAACTGCTTGAGCGCGGTGCCGAGGTCCTTGCCGGGCGCCTTGCTTTCCCAGGCGAAGGCGCCGCGCTTCCAGACATCCGCCCAGCCATGCCCCGCGCCGGTTCGGCTGGCGCCGCGCTCGAAGCAGTAATTGTCGGGGTCGTCGGGCTTGTCGACCCCCAGCAGGTCGCACAGGTCGAGGAAGTAGGACTGCGCGCCCGCTTTCTCCGACAGCGGGTTGTCGCGCCACTTGGCGATGAAGGCCTGAGGTGTCATGGCGCGATGCTACCAAACCGGCAGAAATACGGGGGCTGGAGAAGCAACCAGGCCCCTGGCTTGCCTGGCGAGAGTGCGAAGCTCCCTAATTCAGAAGGGCCTCAGATTCTGTGGCGAAACCCTCGGTGGCTACTTGGAGCAGACGACCATGAGCGGGATCGAAGCAATACTGTTGGGCGGAATGGGTACCCAGTCTTTGCCGTTGAAGGGAACATTGAGTGCTTCGCCTGTAGCCATTCGGCCCTTGAACGCCTGAAGGTAGAGAACGCGCAATCTCCCACCCATGCAGTCGTATTCCGATTGGTAGCGTAGAGACCGAACGCCATCGCCGAATACATCCTCTTTGAAGTCCTGTATCTCCCAGACACGCCCGAACTCACCTACCTTGATGAAGGTGGCGGGAGCATGGAACAGGATGGTGTCGTGCGTCTCACCAAGCTTTACCCACTGGGCGGCCGCCGGCGTACTCAATGTTGAAACAAGAAGAGCGAGCAGCAATTTTTTCATGGTGTCCCTTTAGGAAGGCAGTGCTTTTTATCAGGTTAGTACGATTTTGGATTTAGGAGGTATGTATCTCGGTGCGGGTCACCGTTCGGGTGCGTTACAGCCACTTCTGCATGAACCGCGCCTGGCCCATCGCCGGGTCGAGGCGGTAGTCGTCGAATCCCAGTTTCTCGTAAAGCGCCCGTGCGGCGCGGTTGCCGGAGAGCACCTCCAGGGTCAGCTTGCAGGCGCCGCGCTCGCGCGCGATATCCTCGACCTCGGCGAACATCCGCGCGGCGATGCCGCGTCCACGGTGGCTTGCGGATACGACCACGTCGTGGACGTTGACCAGCGGCCGGCAGGCGAAGGTGGAAAAGCCCTCGATGGCGTTGACGAGGCCGACCGGGGCGGCGCCGTCGAACGCCAGCACGCTGAAGATGAAGGGCCGCGCGGCGAGGGATTCG
>JBGSTQ010000007.1:0-15392 GCA_041736375.1 Thiobacillaceae bacterium | reverse complement strand
CATCGGGGCGGCCTGTGCGGGAGCCGCTGGCCTGCCATAGCCACTATACCCCCCGTATGCGGGAGCAGGCGCGCCGTAGCCGCCGTAGGCGGGAGCCTGGGCACCTGGCATTGTCGGAAAAAAGGAGGACGAAGCCTGTTGCGGCATGAAGGGATTGCCCATCCCCGCGCGGGGATTGAGATAGGGATTGTTCGCGGCCATCGGGTTCAGATAGGGGTTCATCATGGCCTGCGGGTTGTACATCTGTGAGGACATCATCGGATTGCCGACCGGCGTCATCATGCCCATGCCCATCGGGTTTGCCAGGCCACCCAGGCCAAGCACGGCCAGCGGGTTGGCCAACATCAACGGATTCACCATGGGTGTCATGCCGTACTGGGCATAGGCGGCAGTGGAGCCGAACATCATCATGGCTAAAGCGAATTTGCGTGGGTGCATGGGTTCTCCAGTCTTCAGGAAAAGAGGCGGGTCAAAACGTCAGGACAAAACAGAACAATTGTGGACGCTGCCGGCTCGTAGACAAGCTGGGCGCGTTACAGCGGGGTGGCGCCCAGCCAGTGCGTGGCCGGGCGCGTTCATTATTTTGCGGGTGCGGGTGCGGCTGCAGGTGCCGGGGTTGCGGCGGGGGCGGCAGGCATCATTTGCTGCATCATCTGCATCATCACAGCCGGATCGATCATCATCTGGCCCGTGGGTGCCATCATCTGACCCATCGGTGCGGTGAGCATCGCGGGGTTCATCATCTGGCCGTACATGGCCGGGTTTACCATCTGGTTCATCGGCGCCATCATCTGACCCATCGGTGCGGTGAGCATCGCGGGGTTCATCATCTGGCCGTACATGGCCGGGTTCATCATCTGGTTCATCGGCGCCATCATCTGACCCATTGGCGCCATCATCTGACCCATCGGCGCGGTCAGCATCGCGGGGTTCATCATCTGACCCAGCATCGCCGGATTCAGCATGGCGGGATTGATCATCGCGGGATTGAGCATGGCCGGATTCATCATCTGGCCCAACATCGCCGGGTTGAGCATGGCGGGATTGATCATTGCGGGGTTCATCATCGCGGGGTTCATCATCTGACCCATCATGGCCGGATTCATCATCAGCGCCGGGTTCATCATCTGTTCCATGCCGTACTGGGCATGTGCACTGCCGACGCCGAG
The DNA here is from genome assembly GCA_041736375.1 of Thiobacillaceae bacterium. Taxonomy (GTDB): domain Bacteria; phylum Pseudomonadota; class Gammaproteobacteria; order Burkholderiales; family Thiobacillaceae; genus Thiobacillus. The sequence continues at coordinate 14,223 of JBGSTQ010000007.1, read as the reverse complement.
CAGGAGCGCTGCGAGGGTAATTTTCTGGATTTGCATAGTCTTCTCCGAATGGGGGTAATTGTCCGCCCCGGGCGGGGCGGAAGCATTTCAGTGTATAGGTCTAACCAACTTAGACCAAGGTGATTTTAGAGCTCGCCTGCTGCCGCCGCGCGCATCACGTTGTCCATGTTGTCGCGGATCTTCTTGGCCAGGACGACCATTTCAGGGCTGACCCCCATGGCACCGCTGTTGATGCCATCGAGCCAGGCGGTGTCCCAGTCCAGCGTCAGCACCCAGACAGCTTTCTGGGCATCTTCCATGACCGCGATGCGGCAGGGCAGGTAGACGATGGATTCGGGAACCAGCTTCATGATCTCGCGCCCGGCCTCGATGTCGCAGAAGTGGAACACTTCCATGCGCGGGGTGCTGAAGTCGCCCAGCACGGCCTGGATGTCCTTGACCATGGGCGAATGTCCGACCAGCTTGAGGTTGACCTGGTTGGCGCGCAGCTTCATCGATTCCACCACCTCGTCGAAGCTCAGTCCCTCCTTGGCCTTATATTTGGTGGTCATGAAGTTCATGATGTCGCGCATGTTCAGCCCCATGCTGCTGAGCTGAGGCATCATGGATTTCATGAACTGCTTCTTCTGCTCGGGAGTCGGTGCAACCGACATGGTCCAGGGCGGCACGCTGGTGATCGGGCCGGTGCCTTTTGGCATGCCGGGAATCAGGGCAGGCATGACGGGCGCCAGCAGGTTCGGCAGGGAAGGCAGGGTAGGCGGTGCCATCGGCGGTACGTTCTGCAGGTAGGGGTTGGTCGTGGTCGGCTTGACGGGGGTCTGTGCCAGAGCCTGGACAGACAGAATGGCGCCGAGCGCGAGGATCAGGGTGGACAGTAGTTTGGACATCGGGTGTTCCTCCGGGGTGCTTCGATTTAAACAGCCGCTTATAAAGCGGTTTTGGGCGGGCAATAATAACGGATCAAGGTTGTTTCTCGAATGGCACAGTTGTCAGTCCCAGCGCCTTCCAATCCTGGATGCCGCCGCGGTACCACTTGAGTTTGTGGGGCGGATAACCCAGCGCCAGCAACTGCCTGATGTTGGTGGGCGACTGCCCGCACCAGGGGCCGTTGCAATAAAAAACCAGCGTCCTGGCCGAAGTGAAATTCCACAGGCCTTCCACCCGCACGGCGCCGAAGCGGAATTGCAGGGTGTCGGCGATTTCCTGCGCGCTCGAGTGCGCCGGATGCAGTTTTTGCCAAGGCAGGCTGACCGAGCCGGGAATGACGCCGCTGCGCTCGGGCCAGGTGTCGTCGCGCGAGTCGATCACCAGCACGCTTGAAGACTTGCCGACCTGTTTCAGATAATCGAGCAGTTCCAGTTCGCCCAGCGTCTCCACTCCGGGCGCCAGCTGCATCGGCTGGACACAGAAAGGCGGACAGGGGCGCGAGGTCAACGCAAAATCCGGGTCGATCATGTTGAACGTGTCCGGATTGCGCTCGATCGTCACCGGCTTGCCATGGTGCAGTACCTGTACCTTGGGCAAGTCGGCGGTGATGTTGACTTCGGGGGGGCCGGATTCGGCGTGCGCCCATGCGCTCAGCAGGAACGCAGCCGCCAGCAGGATGGGCTGTCGGCCCCGGCGCATCCTCTGTTTCCGGCACCCGTCGAGTCGCCCGCGTTCCGCCGCAGGGGCGGAACGCGCTGTCGGCAAGTCGGTCGACAGAAGGTGCATGGGGCGGACGCCGGTCTGGAGGTCAGTGGATCAGCTGACGACGGCTTCGCCGCTGCCCTTGTCACCCTTGTTGTCCTCGGCGCTGACGGCCACCTTGTCGCCGGCTTTCAGACCCTTGACCTTGAAGCCGAGGTAGGGATCCTTGGAGACGCCGCCGCCCCATTGCCCATCCAGCACGGTTTTGCCGTTGACGGCGACGACGACGTTCTTGACGAAGTGCGCCGGGACCAGTTGGCCGGTCTTGGCGTCCTTGCGCAGGCCGTTTTCCGACGGGTGGGTCATCAGCACCTTGATTTCGCCGTTGCCGGCGCGTACTCGCATTCCAATTGCCATGTCGTTTTCCTTTATGTTGATGTTCAGCCGCCGCAGCCGCCGACGGTGACTTTGACTTCCTTGGCGGCGGTATAGAACTTGCCGCCCGCCTTGACGACCGCGCGCACGTAGGCGGTTTGCCCCATCTTCATGCGGGTGGAGAGGAAACCGTCGAAGTCGGTGAGCTGGTAGTTGGCAATCAGGGGATTGGCGTTCTTCTCGCCCAGAATGGCGATCGACTCGACATTGGCCAGCGAGGTGGTGACTTCCACCGGAACGACCGCGCCGTTCTCGGCGATGTCGGGCGCTTTCACCTGAACATCCTTCGAGTCGGCTGCGCCGGCGGCACCGATCGCGGCTAGCGCGTCAGCCGGCTTGGTGGCGCCAAAGCCCGCGCTGTTCCAGTCGGCCAGCACCTGGGTGGGCTTGAGCAAACCGGCGGCTGCGGCAACCGACAGCATGCCGAGCCCCCCTGCTCCTTTCAGTACGTTTCTGCGCATCGCTTTCATACAGTCTCCTGATAGTTACTGTGCCGGTATTGGAAAGGGTGCAGGTGCGGCACCGGCGGCCGGCATCTGCATCAGTTGAAACGCGGGATAGGTTCTGGGGTCGGCGATTGCGCCCATCCAGGTGCCATAAGTCTGCGGGTTCATCGGCGCGGTCATCAACCCCATTACCTTGGGATCCATGGGGGTACCCAGCCACTGGCTGTAGAGGGCGGGATTCATTGCCTGCATACCCATGTTCCACATCCGCGGATCCATCGGCGCCGCCATCCAGCTGGTGTAGCTGGCGGGATTCATCATCGGCGCGGCCATGCCCATGTAGAAGCGGGGATCCATGCCGGCGCCCATCCAGCGCATCGCGACGTTGGGATCGGTGAACTGCATGTAGTTGCGAAAGGCGCCGGGGCTCATCATGCCGTAGAGCATGCGCGTGTAGGCGCCAGGATCCATCATGACGTTGCCCATGGCCGGGATCATGGCGGGATTCGCCATGGCATTGCTCCATTGCACAAAGGCGCCCGGATCCTTGAAGGCCGAGGCATTCTGGGTCGGATCGGCCATCCTGGCTGCCCAGGCTTCCGCCGTTGCAGGAGCGGGGCCCTGGGCAATGGCGCTGCCGACGCAGGCAAGTGCAATCGCGGCCGAAATCAGTTTCCGTTTCATAGTCATTCCTTCGAAAGCCTTGGGGGGCAACAATTTTTAGTCTAGTTAAAATGTACCATGCCTGCAAAAAAATCCCCGGCGGAAGGGGCCCGCCGGGGTCCGGAGGACTACATGAACACTTTGACCCCGAGCCTGTCCGTGCAGATGTTGGCCTGGATCGCATCCATCAACGCAGCGCCATCCGCCCATCACCCGCATTCGCGGTTTTCAGGTCTGCCGCGCTGTAATCGCGCTTCAACTCCTTCATCACGACGGTCGGGATCGTCACCGCACCCGCGCCCAGCAGCTTGTCCGCCACGTCCTGGCCATAGGACTGATAGTTGAGCCGGGCGTGAACCTTGAAACCCTTCGCTCCATCCGGCAGGCGGAAGGCGTACACGCCATAGCGGAAGCCCTTCGGCGGGATGGTGTTGATGTGGTCGAAGTTGGTGATTTCCCACGGGTTGATGGTCGGCTTGCCATCCTTGCCGACCGAACGGTTGGTGAACATGACCGCGTCGGCGGGAACGCGGTTGTCCCGGGCGACGCCGGAGCTCAGCAGTTCCTGGCCCTGGTCGTCGGTGATGGAGACTTCCAGCCAGAGCTGGCGGATGAAGGTCAGGCTGGTGGGCAGATGGTGGCCGGCGCCGACGTTGCTGACCTTGACCTTGAGCTGGTGGGCGCCGCCCCGGGCGGGGACGATTTCGAAATCCAGATCGGCGGCGCTCTGCAGTCGCTTGATGGCCTCGGCCTTGTTCTGTGCCGCACCCTCCACGCCCAGCGCCTCGGCGATGACGGTATTGCCGCCGACAAAGCCGTGGTCGTGAACGAGGTCGCGTTCGGTGCGCGAACCGGCTCCGGCGCTGCCGCCCAGCCCGTGATTGGCCACTTCCCTGGCGGGCTTCATCTCCTTGGCCACGCGAATGGCGATGTCGACCGGCACCATGTGGCAGTCCTGGCACTGGACGCCCTGCTGCGCGTAGGGCGAGGCCTTCCATTCGTCATAGGTGTGCTCCACCGGGAAGCGGTTGTCGGGATGGAAAATGTTGTGACAGTTGCCGCAAAAGGCCGATTTGCCGTGCAGTTCCGAGTACTCGGTGCCGTGGAACGGCGACTTGGAATCCTTCAGGGTGGCACGCTTGACCCGGCCGGGCGACATGATGAAGGAAGCGTTGCCAGGGTCGCCTGTGGTCGTGTGCACGGCGTTGGACCCTGAAATGGTGTGGCAGACATCGCAGGTCACGCCCTGGGCGGCAATGTCCGGCGCGGTGAAGCCGCCGTGCTTGCCCAGCGCGGGGTCGAACTTGACCGTGCCGGTGGCGATGCCGATGGGGGTGTGACAGCCACCGCAGTGATTAAGCGTCTTGCCGTCGGTGGCCTTGTGACCCAATGCCCATTCGGCCTGGAACACCGGGTCCTTGAAGGCATTGGCGTGCATCGAGCTCTTCCAGCCTTCGTACTGGCGCTCGTGGCAGCCGGCGCAGACCTCGGGGTCCTGCCAGTTCTCCGGCACCGGCTGTTCGCCCGGTGTTTTCGCTTCCACCTGGATGAAGGACGGATAGAAGGGAAACGTCATGCCGCCTTCGGCGATGGACAGGCGGGTCGTGATGAGCACGGCGGCAAGGCCGGTCAGTGCGAAGACGAAGAACAGCGCCAGACGATGGCGCACGGACCAGTGCAAGGCTTGTTTCATGCTCTCCTCCGGATTGGGTCTGGTTTTAGTATGGGGCCAGGTCGGATATAGCAGGCTTTGTGCCAGGAGAAGGAGGTTTGCAAGCCATTGATTTTATGGCGTCGCACGGAGATAAAAGACGGCTGGCAGTCTGCCAGTCAGTGACGGTGGCAGACCATGTCAGACGGGTTCGGCCGAAATCAGGCCGCGATATCCCCTTCCTTCAGGCGGCGGTACAACGTGCGTTCACTGATCTTCAGCGCCTTGGCGGCGAGCCGCCGGTTGCCGTGGAAGTGCTCGAGCGTGTGGCGGATGAGTTCGGGCGTCAGTCCCCCGGCGCCCGCCGCGCAGGCGTGCGCCTCGAAATCGTGTTCGAGCGCGGTGGTCACGCGATCGCTCGCCGGGTTGTAGTGGCGGACCTCGTCCGGCAGGTGCTCGGGCTGGATCAGGCTGCCCCGTGCCAGCAGCGCGCCGCGTTCCAGCAGGTTCTTCAGCTCGCGCATGTTGCCGGGGAAGTTGTAGCGCATCAGCACCTCGAGCGCGGCGGGGCTGATGCTCGCCGTGTGCTTGCCCATCACCTTGCGCGAGAGGAAGTGGCGCACAAGTTCCGGGATGTCTTCCTTGCGATGTCTGAGCGGCGGCAGTTCCACCTGCATGCAGTTGATGCGGTAGTAGAGGTCGGCGCGGAACAGGCCCTTGTCGACCATCTCCTTGAGGTCGCGGTTGGTGGCGGCGATCAGGCGAAAATCGGCCTTGATTTCCCGGGTGCCGCCGAGCCGGCGGAAGGTGCCGGTTTCCAGCACGCGCAGGAACTTGGCCTGGATCGACGGCGGCATCTCGCTGACTTCATCGAGGAACAGCGTGCCCTTGTCCGCCAGCTCGACCAGACCCTTCTTCATCCCGACGCAGCCGGTATAGGCGCCGTGCTCGTGACCGAACAGTTCGTTGACGAACATGTCCTCGGTGAACTGGGTGCAGTCCACCGTCACCAGTTCGCCCGCGCCGCGGGATGACTTGCGGTGCAGCAACTGCGCCGCCATTTCCTTGCCGGTGCCGGTTTCGCCGTGGATCAGCACCGTGGCATCGGTGCAGGCGACGAGGCAGAGGTTGTCCAGCACGCGGGTGAAGGACGGGCAGCAACCGACCATTTTCTGCTCATCGAAAACCAGATCCACCTCCTTGCTGATCGGATGCATGCCCTCGCCCATGTACTGCAGCCTGCCATCATCGTCGTAGACCGGGCTGCCGTGGATGGCGACATATTCCGGCGCGTGGTCGCGGTCGAGGTGGCGGTGGATGACCTGCATCGCCTCCCGCGTGCGAAAGACCTTATCCAGCGGGCATTCCTCGCCGTTGATGTCGCAGGGGTGCTCGCTCTTGTGCGACACCTCATGGCATTTCATCCCGACGATTTCGTGCGGCGCAAGATGCGTATAGGCTTCGGCGTATTTCCGGTTGCAGGCGACGATGATGAAGTGCTCGTCGACCAGCGCAAACGGTTCGGGATGCGCGTCGACCAGACTCTGGATCAGGTTTTTATCCATGTCGGAAGGGTATTACAACTCGCCCTGAGTGTGCAGCCCCGCCCCATTCCGTGAGCGGCCAACAAAAAAGGTGACCGCAGTCACCTTGAGCCTGGATTCCCTCTCCCCGCCGGGGGAGGGGGTTAGCTTCTGCAGAATCAGCGCAGGCCCTGAATGTAGGCCGACACGGCTTTCATGTCCGAGTCGGTCATCTTGGCGGCGATGGTGCGCATCATCTTGGCGCCATCGTTGGCGCGTGCGCCGGTGCGGAACAGGTTGAGCTGGCTATAGATGTAGTCGCCGTGCTGGCCGGCCAGACGCGGAAACTGCACCGGGATGCCCTTGCCCTGCACACCGTGGCACGAGGCGCAGGCCGGCACGCCCGCGCCCTGTACGCCACCGTGATAGATCTTCTTGCCGGTCATGGCCAGGTCCTTGTCCTTGGCGGTGCCGCCCTTGGGCTGCTGCATCGAGTAATACGCCGCAAGGTTCTTCATGTCGTCGTCGGAGAGGCCCGCGACCATGCCCGACATCACCGCGTTCTTGCGATCGCCGGACTTGAACTGGCTCAGCTGCTTGTAGATGTATTCGGAGTTGAGCCCGGCCAGCTTGGGATTGGCTGCAGCCGCGCTGTTGCCGTCGGCAGCATGGCAGCCCGCGCACAACTGGGCAACGATGGGCTCGGCCTTTTTCGGGTCGCCCTTGCTGGCGGCGGCGGGGGGTTCGCTGGCAAAAGCGGAAGTGGCGACCAGGGCGGCGGCCAGGGTGACGACGAGTTTCATCAAAAGCTCCTGAAGCTTGCAAAACTTGGGAAAACGGGTAGTTTAGCGACAACTAATATGACTGCCAAGCCCGTGCTCAATCGCGCTCAATTCCATACCTCGGTGGCCCACCTGCGCGACCTGCCTTTCAGCCGCGCCGAGGTCGCCTTCGCCGGCCGCTCCAATGCCGGAAAATCGAGCGCGCTCAACCTCTTGACCCGCAAGAACCGTCTGGCGTTCACTTCCAAGACGCCGGGCCGCACGCAGCTTATCAACTTTTTCGAACTGGCGCCCGACACTTTTCTGGTCGACCTGCCCGGCTACGGCTACGCCAAGGTGCCGCCGCAGATCAAGGCGCAGTGGGAAGACCTGCTGTCGCGCTACCTGCAGGAGCGCGAGGCGCTGGTCGGCATGGTCCTGATCATGGATGCGCGTCACCCGCTCACCCCGCTCGACCGGCGCATGCTCGACTGGTTCACCCCCACCGGCAAGCCCGTCCACATCCTGCTGTCCAAGGCCGACAAGCTGTCCAACAGCGAAAAAGCCCTCACCCTGCGCAAGGTCAAACAGGACCTGGCGGCTTTCGAGAACGTCAGAGTGCAGCTGTTCTCCAGTTTGTCGCGGCTGGGGGCGGACGAGGCAGCGGGGGTGATCGAGGGGTGGCTGCAACCGGGTACAGGCGTTGAGGGTGAAGTGATTCAGGAAGATGAAACGGCGTCGGTGAGGGCGGGCACTTGATTGGACCGCGCCTCTTTCGATGGAATTCGAGGGCAGCATTGCGGGCGGCCGGCTTGCGGCCAGTTGAGATCTGGGTGCCGGATACGCGTCGCGCAGGGTTTGCCGAGGAATGCCGACGCCAGTCAGTTGCCTTGGAGGACGATCTCCACTAGCAGGAGACGCTGGACTGGCTTGCAGCCGAGGCCGACACGTCAATGTGGAAGCCCTGAGAGACCCTCAATCACTTGCGCTGTCTGAATCGCGGAATCTTTCTACCGTCGCCAACTTCTTGTAGTACGATATTGCGTACGTTATTTTGAAAGCGTGCAAAGATGACCACCCTGACCGCGAGCGAAGCCCGGGCCAACCTGTACCGGCTCATCGACCAGACTGCTGAATCCCACCAACCCATACTCATTTCGGGAAAGCGTAGCAGCGCTGTTCTCGTGTCAGAGAACGACTGGCGGGCGATACAGGAGACGCTTTACCTGTTGTCCGTCCCGGGGTTGCGCGAATCCATCCAGCAGGAGCGGGCTCAGCCGTTGGCCGATGCCGCCGAGGCACTCGACTGGTGAAATGGAAACTGGTCTATGGCAAACAGGCGCAGAAGGATGCAAAAAAGCTTGCCGCCGCAGAACTCAAGGCAAAGGCCGAGGCGCTTCTCGACATACTCGCGAATGACCCGTTCCAGACCCCCCCGCCCTACGAAAAGCTGGTCGGCGATCTGGCGGGCACCTACTCCAGGCGAATCAATATTCAACACCGCCTTGTGTATGAAGTTTTTATGGAAGAGCGTACCGTTCGAGTCCTGGGGCTTTGGACCCATTACGAGTGAGGCGGGCTGAATAGGAGCGGCCTCGAAGACTTGAAGCGGCACTTGACCCTGAATCGGGCCGCAGCGCCCAGAAACAAAAAGGCCCCGACCAAGGGAAGGGATCGGGGCCAAGGAAATGCCTTAAGGGGATTAAGGCATCCCGCTCAGGGAGGAGAAGCGGGAGACGATGCAAGATCGTCTGCAATCATTGAGTCGGGCCAATTAAAATAGTTCCATCGGATATCTGGAGAGCATCGTGAGTCTGCCGTTTTCTGCCTTCCCTGCCGCGCGTATGCGTCGCATGCCCCACAAGGGGACTCCGACTTTCAACGGGCCAAAGCCCGTGAGAGCATCACGGTTTTTCTGGAGCGATTTGTGAACCTGCCCTTTTCCACCTTTCCCGCGGCGCGCATGCGTCGTATGCGCCGAGACGACTTCTCCCGGCGTCTGATGCGTGAGCACACACTTACGCCGAACGACCTTATTTATCCGGTGTTCGTTCTCGACGGGCAGGGCAAGCGCGAAGCGGTGGCGTCGATGCCGGGGGTCGAGCGGGTCAGCATCGATTTGCTGCTGGCGGTGGCCGAGGACTGCGTCCAATTCGGTATCCCGGCCTTGGCGCTGTTCCCGGTGATCGACTCCAGCCTCAAGTCCCTGGGCGCTGAAGAGGCGCTGAACCCCGACGGCCTGGTGCCGCGTACCGTCGCCACCCTGAAAAGTCGCTTCCCGGAACTCGGCGTCATCACCGACATCGCCCTCGACCCCTATACCAGCCATGGCCAGGACGGCCTGATCGACGACACCGGCTACGTCATGAACGACGAGACGGTCGCGGTGCTGGCAAAGCAGGCCGTGGTCCACGCCCAGGCTGGGGCCGACGTCGTCGCCCCGTCCGACATGATGGACGGCCGCGTCGCCGCGCTGCGCACTGCGCTGGAAGGCGCCGGCCAGATCCACACCCGCATCCTCGCCTACGCTGCCAAGTACGCATCGAGCTATTACGGCCCGTTCCGCGACGCCGTCGGCTCCGCCGCCAACCTCGGCAAGGGCAACAAGTACACTTACCAGATGGACCCCGCCAACAGCGACGAGGCCTTGTGGGAAGTCGGCCTCGACCTGCAGGAAGGCGCCGACATGGTCATGGTCAAGCCCGGCATGCCCTACCTCGACGTCATCCGCCGCATCAAGGACACCTACCACGCCCCCACCTACGCCTATCAGGTCAGCGGCGAATACGCTATGTTGAAAGCCGCGGCGCAGAACGGTTGGCTCGACGAGCGCTCCTGTGTGCTGGAGGCCCTGCTGGGATTCAAGCGGGCGGGGGCGGATGGGGTGCTGACGTACTTTGCGCGCGATGCGGCGCGCTGGCTGAAGAATGACTGAGGTCGGGCTGGCCGCAAGGATCGATCAAGTTGCCGTGGGATTCTGCCGAAATCAAGAACATCGGCATTTCACCCATTGCAACCATGATCAAACTGCACTCCCCCGGACGCCAGCATTTGAAAATGCCTGACTTGCCAAAATTGCCATTCGGCATTACAAAGCGCCAACGCGAGCCCGACGAATGGGACAAGACCATTGTCGCGTTTCAGTCGCCCTACCGACTGAAGGATCTCTGTATCGACCAGAGCCTGGATCGCACCGAGGAAACGAATCAGGTCAGCCGTCAGGAATTCAAGGTACGCCTCGCCAACACGGATGACCGTCGGAAATCGGCCAGCCTGCTGATCCAGAAGATGTACAGCTGGCGTGGGTATGACTCACCCGATTTGACACACGATCCCTATAAGATCACCTTGGTCGCCTATTCGGGTGATTCCGTGGCGGGTACGCTTACCCTCGGTCTGGATTCACCGCAGGGAATGGTTGTCGATCAACTTTACAAGGCAGAGGCCGACAAACTGCGTGCCGAGGGGCGGAGAATTTGCGACGTCACCAAGCTGGCTGTCGACCAGGAAATAAAATCGAAGAGCGTCCTCGGAGCCCTGTTTCATCTCTCGGTTATTTATGGACGTAACATCTACAAAGCCACGGATTTTCTGATCGAGGTCAATCCCAGGCACGCTCTTTTTTACCAGCGCATGATCGGCTTCGTTCCCTGGGGTGAGGAAAGGCTATGCCCCCGCGTCAATGCACCTGCTGTGCTGTTGAAGCTCGATCTGGACTATGCCGATGAACAGGTCAAAAAGTATGGCGGTCTTGGCGCATCGGCTCAGGGGGTGAAGAGCATTTATCCCTACTGGTTTTCAAAAGAAGATGAATTGGGTATCACCCAGCGCCTGCTTAAGGGAGAATAAACCAACTATGGATCTTCAATCGCAGGTCGTATGCAGCCTTTCATCTATGACGAAGCCTTTTCCCGCAACATCGGTTGGCTGACCGGGCGGGAACAAGAGCTTCTGCGCCACAAACGTGTGGCGATCGCTGGCTTGGGTGGAGTGGGGGGGGTGCACCTTTTGTCCCTCTGCCGTCTTGGCATAGAGAAGTTTCATCTTGCCGATTTCGACAGCTTCGATCTCGCCAACTTCAATCGTCAGGCTGGCGCCACGGTCAGCACACTGGGGCAGGCCAAGCTGGAGGTCATGATCCGGCAGGCGCAGGACATCAACCCGGATCTGCAAATCAAGGGCTTTGCTGATGGCGTGACGGCCGACAATCTGGATGCCTTCCTTGATGACGTCGATCTTTATGTCGATGGCCTGGATTTTTTTGCATTCAAGGCTCGTCGTCAGGTCTTTGCTGCCTGCACGGCAAAAGGCATTCCGGCCATCACTGCCGCGCCTCTGGGGATGGGCGCTGCTGTGCTGAATTTTGTTCCGGGCGGAATGAGTTTCGAGGAATACTTTCGACTAGAAGACGGACCCGAAAACGAAATGCCGCTGCGCTTCCTGCTTGGGCTCGCGCCTACCCGCATGCAGATGGGCTATCTGGTGGAACCGTCGGCGGTGGATCTGGCCAGCCAAAAGGGACCGTCCACCATCATGGCCTGCCAACTCTGCGCCGGTGTCGCCTCAACCGAAGCCCTGAAAATCCTTCTCGGCCGGGGGCCGGTGCGAGCTGCACCTCGTGGCTACCACTTCGACGCCTATCGCAACAAGCTCGTTCATACGTGGAGGCCTGGCGGCAACCGCAATCCTCTGCAGCGCCTTTTCATCGCGCTAGCCAAGCGCAAGCTCGGACTAAAGTAGATGCAACCGGCATCCCGGCCCATCTCGGATATTCTCGAACTCGCCCGCTGGGCGCCCTCTGGCGACAACACCCAGCCCTGGCGATTTGAACTAATCGACGATCGTCATCTGATCATCCATGCATACGATACCCGCGACCATTGCGTCTACGACCTCGACGGCCATCCCAGCCAGATTGCACATGGTGCACTGCTGGAAACGCTCGCCATCGCCGCCAGTGGGCATGGCCTGCGCGCACTTGTCAGCCGCCGCCCCGACCGGCCGGATACGCAAGCAGAATATTCAGTGGACCTGGTCCCAGATAACCAGGTGTCGCCCGATCCCTTGCTGCCCTTCATCAAGCAGCGCTCCGTGCAGCGCCGCCCCATGCGCACCACTCCGCTGACCGAAGAGCAGAAACGGGCGTTGCAACAGGCCGTCGGTAATCTCTACACCGTACGCTGGTTCGAAGGTGGCACGCAGCGCTGGCAATTGGCCAAGCTGATGTTCGACAACGCCAAGCTCAGGCTGACCATGCCGGAAGCCTATGCCGTTCACCGCGAAATCATCCAGTGGCAGGCGCGTTTCAGCGAAGACAAGGTGCCTGACCAGGCGCTCGGGCTGGATGCGATGACCCTCAGGCTGATGCGCTGGGTCATGGCGAGTTGGCAGCGTGTCCGGTTTTTCAATACCTGGCTGGCGGGTCACCTGACCCCGAGAATCGAGCTGGATTTGCTGCCAGGACTTTTCTGTGCGGCGCACTTTGCAATCGTGGCGACCAAGGCACCACTAACAGCTGACGATTACGTCGAGGTGGGGCGTGCCGTACAGCGTTTCTGGCTGACGGCCACCAGCCTGGGATTGCAACTGCAACCGGAGATGACGCCCGTGATCTTTGGCCGTTATGTCCGTGAGGGCACGCGGTTCAGTCGGATGTCGGGTGCCACGGGTACGGCTGCCAAGCTAGGCAGTCGTCTTGGGGTCATCATGAAGGATGTTCCGGTCAGCCAGGTGGCCTTTTTGGGACGTATCGGGAATGGGGAAGCGGCCTATAGCCGCTCACTGCGGTTGCCCGTCGATCGTTTGGCGCGCGCCAAATAAATCAGAAGCTGTAGCGCACCTCGGTGTAGACACGATCCTTGTCATCGTAGACGCCAAACAAGCCGTCTTCAGGACCATCGAAGATATCGACGCCAGCAGCCAGACGCCAGTTGCCATCGAATTTCCAGGCGAGCTTGAACTGGGCCGACCAATCGCTGCGGTTCAGACTGCTGGCCAGAAGCATCTCGGGTTCCAGCCTGGGGTGCAGTGCCTGGGTGCTGAGCAGAAGGGAGACGCCGCTTTCTGCATCGTCCGGAACGATGCCGCCATCGTGATCGGGGAACCAGCGCTGGAAGAACTGCACGTTGACGCGGGTCTCCTGCGGAAAGCTCCATTCCAGACCGACGATGTAATCGACGATGTCCTGCTTCACCAACCCGTCGGCGTCGAGCGGATCGAGCGTTCCGAACCGTTTGTCGAATGTGTACACTGCCTCGGCCTTGAGCACCATCGGCCCCAAGTCCTTGCCCAATGTAGCGCCCAACTGGTGAATGCGCTCGTGGATGGGCGTGTAGGTGATGGTTGTGAGCGAGGTCTGGCGCGAGAAAGCCGCCGAGGGGTCGTTGGCGGTGTAATAGAAGCCCGAGATGTCCCAGCCGCTTTGGAGCCAGGAAAGCCGCGCGCCGTAGGCTGCGTCGTCCAGCCCTGTCGCTTTCTTGTCCTTGGCGATGACCGTCTGGAAGCCCGGGACGGCTGGCGGGTTGAAGGGATAGAACTCGGCACCGGGCTTGCCGATGTCGTCGTAGCTCATGTAGGGAATCCACACCCCTTCGGCGTGAAATTTTCCGGAAAAATATTCTGCGCGTGCCGCCCATTGCGGGATGCGGATCATGTCGAAATCGGGCAGCACCCACTGGCGCAGATCCTTGGCGGACACCACGTCGGCCACGAACAGGCCGACCATCTCGCCCCAGATGATGTGCTGGCGGCCCAGACGGAAATCCCAATTGCCAGCGCCCAAGTCGACATAGGCTTCGCGGATCATGGCCTCGAAACGCTGATCGTCGCGCACCGCGCTGGGGTAATAGTCGGTGAGATCGTAGATAGGATCGTAATAAAGCCGCCCGCCGAGCTTCCAGCCCATCCCGCCCGCCGTGTGTCCCTGTGCCGAGAGATCGAGGGTGTTGTTGAAACGCGACCAGTGCTCATCGCCCGCATAGGTATAGGCGAGGTCGTTCTGGTAGAAGCCGGTCACACTCGACTTGCTGGCGGGCAGTGTTGCTGCAGGGGTTTCGGCGAGAGCCGGCAGCGGCGCGACCGGTTCGGCCACGGCAGGCTGCGCGGGCGGGGAGGAT
>JBGSTQ010000399.1:0-5285 GCA_041736375.1 Thiobacillaceae bacterium | reverse complement strand
CAAGCTGCTCGAGGAAGGCCAGTCGGTGGTGACGGCGCACGGCTGGGTCGGTGTGCGCGGAATGCCGGCCAGGGGCGGACGTGCCGATCTCGGCCTGGAGGAATTCGCCCGCGCTACCGCCTGGATGGCGCGCAGCGCCGGTGGCGACTGGCAGGATCCCGACGAAGCGATGCTGGCCGAGATTCGCAAGGAAGAAGACAAGCGCATCGAGCAACTGAAGGCAAAAGCAGCAAAAGGCTGAACAGGAACCCGGGAGGGACAGGCAAGGCAGCGGGTTCAGTTCCCGCTCGCTCCCCGACCCGCCCGTTCGATCAGCACCGCCGCACCGACTTTGCGGCCTTCGGCAGCGAGGATATTGTAGGTGCGGCAGAGTGCGCCGATATCCATGACTTCGAGGCCGATGCGTGCTTCCATCAGCGCGCGGGTGAGCGAGGGGTGGGGAAAACGCAGGCGGTTGCCGGTGCCCAGCAGCAGGATGTCCAGCTGACGCAGGGCCACCCACTCGAAATGCGCGGCGGTCAACGCGTCGAAGCCAAGGCCGGCCCAGGGAGCGACTTCGACGCCGCGCGCCGTCAGCAACAGGCTGGCATCAAAGCGCTGACCATTGATCAGGACATGATCCTCGCCATAGCCGGTGAACAGCAGCTGGCTGGCGTCGGTGTTGAGATGCAGTTTCATGATCCTAGAAACCGTGGTTGGACGCGCCTGATAGCGCGTCTGGGCGGGTGGCGGCCGCGAAGCGAGGAGGCGGCAGGCGGTTGCCTGCAACGACGAGCGACAAAGGCCGGCGCTTGGCCAAGCGTGCTAGCGGGTGCGTAGCGGACCCAGCCCGCCAGTAAAGCGGGTCGAAAGTGGAAAAAGCCGGCATTCATGAGACAGGCCATGAAATGGGGAGCGGTCAACTGCGGTTTTTAGGATGTTCAACCATAGCAGATTCCCCTCAGCCGGTAATTCGCCGCAGCGTCCGGACCGCGCCGCGGCGCCCGGTTTTGTTTGCCCGGGCAGGGCGCCTCCGGTAAAATCACACGTTTCCCAAGGTGTTGTTTTGCCTTGGTTTTGCGCAGGTTGACCAGGAAGAGCATCGTGACGGCTGAGAAAAAGCCACGCTTACGCACCATCCACAAATCGTCCAAGCTCGACAATGTCTGCTACGACATCCGCGGGCCGGTGATGGCGCGCGCGCGGCAGATGGAAGAGGAAGGCCATCGCATCATCAAGCTGAACATCGGCAATCCGGCGCCGTTCGGCTTCGAGGCGCCGGAGGAAATCGTCCAGGACGTCATCCTCAATCTGCCGAATGCCTCGGGCTACAGCGATTCCAAGGGGCTGTTCTCGGCGCGCAAGGCGATCATGCACGAGACCCAGCGCAAGGGCATTCCGGGGGTGCAGATCGACGACATCATCGTCGGCAACGGCGTCTCCGAACTGATCGTGATGGCGATGCAGGCCTTGCTCACCACCGGCGACGAGGTGCTGGTGCCGGCCCCCCTCTATCCGCTGTGGACCGCGGCGGTGAGCCTCGGAGGCGGCAAGCCGCGCCATTACCTGTGCGACGAGGGCGCGGGCTGGCTGCCCGATCTGGACGACATTCGCGCCAAGATCACGCCGCATACCCGCGCCATCGTCATCATCAATCCGAACAATCCCACCGGGGCGCTGTATCCCGACGAGCTGCTGCGGGAGATCCTGGAAATCGCGCGCCAGCACCAGCTGATCGTGTACGCCGACGAGATCTACGACAAGGTGCTGTACGACGGCGTGACCCATACCTCGCTCGCCTCGCTCGCCGACGACGTGCTGATCGTGACCTTCAACGGCCTGTCGAAGAACTACCGCGCCTGCGGGTATCGCGCGGGCTGGCTGGTGGTGTCGGGGGACAAGCGCCACGCCAAAGATTACCTCGAAGGTCTCAACATGCTGGCATCGATGCGCCTGTGTTCCAACGTGCCCGGGCAGTACGGAATCCAGACCGCACTGGGGGGCTACCAGAGCATCAACGACCTCGTCGCACCGAGCGGACGGCTGACCCGCCAGCGCGATCTGGCGCACGAGCTGCTGACCCTGATTCCCGGTGTGACGTGTGTGAAACCGAAGGCGGCGATGTACCTTTTCCCGCGCCTGGACCCCAAGCTGTATCCCATCCACGACGACCAGAAATTCATCCTCAACCTGCTGGAAGAGGAGCGCGTGCTGGTGGTGCAGGGGACCGGCTTCAACTGGCCCAGGCCGGATCACATCCGGGTGGTGTTCCTGCCGCACGAAGAAGACTTGACCGAGGCGATGAGCCGCTTCAGCCGCTTCCTCGACCGCCAGCGGGTGCGATAAGCAATTTTGTTTCTTTACCGCAAATACCCATAGGGCATAAAGGACGCGAAAGGACGCCAAGTGAATGCAGAAGAAAATGCCCTGGAGCGCCAGCGCTTCTGGTTTTCCTTCACGCCTCTTCGCGTCCTTTGCGGATAAACGTTTTTTGACTGAGATCATTTAAATGAAACCCATCAATGTCGGCCTGCTGGGCCTTGGAACCGTCGGCGGCGGCACGCTTACCGTGCTGCGTCGCAATGCCGCGGAAATCGCCCGCCGCGCCGGGCGCGAAATCCGTGTCGTCCGCGCGGCGGTACGCAATATCGACAAGGCCAGGGCACTGGCTGGCGATCTGCCGCTGACGACCAACCCGTTCGACATCGTCGACGATCCCGAAATCGACATCGTGGTTGAGCTGATCGGCGGCTTGGAGCCGGCGCGCGAACTGGTGTTGCAGGCCATCGCCAACGGCAAGCATGTGGTTACCGCCAACAAGCATCTGGTCGCCAAGTACGGCAATGAAATCTTCGCCGCGGCGCAGGAGAAAGGCGTGATGGTCGCGTTCGAAGCGGCAGTGGCGGGCGGCATTCCCATCATCAAGGCGCTGCGCGAAGGCCTCACCGCCAACCGCATCGAGTGGCTGGCGGGCATCATCAACGGCACCAGCAACTTCATCCTCACCGAGATGCGCGATAAGGGCGCGGCCTTCGATGACGTGCTCAAGGAAGCCCAGCGCCTGGGCTACGCCGAAGCCGACCCGACCTTCGACATCGAGGGGATCGACGCCGCGCACAAGCTCACCATCCTGTCGGCGATTGCTTTCGGCATCCCGATGCAGTTCGACCGCGCCTACACCGAGGGCATTTCGAAGCTGACGCGCGAGGACGTGCAGTACGCAGAAGAACTCGGCTACCGCATCAAGCTCCTGGGCATCGCCCGGCGTGCCGAAAACGGCATCGAACTGCGCGTGCACCCGACACTGAGTCCCGAGCGCCGCCTGATCGCCAACGTCGACGGCGCGATGAACGCCGTGCTGGTGAAGGGTGATGCCGTCGGGCCGACGCTGTATTACGGTGCCGGTGCCGGTGCCGAGCCGACCGCTTCCGCAGTGGTCGCCGATCTGGTCGACGTCACCCGCCTGCATACCGCCGACCCGCATCACCGCGTGCCGCATCTGGCCTTCCAGCCGGACCAGCTGGCGGACACCCCGATCCTGCCGATGGACGAGGTACGCACCGCGTACTACCTGCGCCTGCGCGCTTTCGACCGCCCCGGCGTACTGGCCGACATCACCCGCATCCTCGCCGACAGCAACATCTCCATCGACGCCATGGTGCAGAAGGAACCGGCCGAGGGCGAAGAGCAGGTCAACATCATCCTGCTGACCCACATCACGGTGGAGAAGAACATCAACGCCGCGATCGCCAAGATCGAGGCGCTCGATACCGTGGCTGGGAAGGTGATGCGCATCCGCCTCGAAGAACTGGCGGCCAAGTAAATGCACTACCTCAGCACGCGCGGCCTGGCGCCGCAACTCCGCTTCTCCGAAATCCTGCTCGGCGGCCTGGCCAGCGACGGCGGCCTCTACGTGCCGGAGAACTATCCACGCTTCACCGCAGCCGAGCTGGCGGGGATGCGCGGAATGAATTACCGCGAACTGGCCTTCGCCGTGCTGTCGCGCCTGGTCGACGACATTCCGCACGACGACCTGCGCCGGCTGATCGACAAGACCTACACCGCTGACGTATATCGTTACACCGGCCCGGGCGAAAACGCCGAGGACATCACCCCGCTGAAAACCCTGGAACCCGGCCTGCACGTGCTGGCGCTGTCGAACGGCCCGACGCTGGCGTTCAAGGACATGGCGATGCAGCTGCTCGGCAACCTGTTCGAGTATGTGCTGGACAAGACCCACGGCGAACTCAACATCCTCGGCGCCACGTCCGGCGACACAGGTTCCGCCGCCGAATACGCGATGCGCGGCAAGCGCGGCATCCGCGTCTTCATGCTGTCTCCCGAGCATGGCATGACGCGCTTCCAGCAGGCGCAGATGTACGCGCTCACCGACGCCAACATCCACAACCTGGTGATTCGCGGCGTGTTCGACCAGTGCCAGGACATCGTCAAGGCCGTGTCCAACGATCTCGATTTCAAGTCGCGTCACCACATCGGTGCGGTCAACTCGATCAACTGGGCGCGTGTGGCGGCACAGAGCGTCTACTACTTCAAGGCCTATTTCGCCGCGACCCACAGCAACGACCAGAAGGTGTCGTTCTCGGTGCCGTCTGGCAACTTCGGCAACGTTTGTGCCGGCCACATCGCGCGCCAGATGGGCCTGCCGATCGACAAGCTGATCGTCGCCACCAACGAAAACGACGTGCTCGACGAGTTCTTCCGCACCGGCGTCTATCGCCCGCGCCCCGAGACCCAACACACTTCCAGCCCGTCGATGGACATTTCCAAGGCCTCCAACTTCGAGCGCTTCGTGTTCGACCTGACCGGGCGCGACGCGGTGAAAGTCCGCACCCTTTGGGGTGCGGTGGAGTCCGGCGGCAGCTTCGACCTCAAGGCCCATACCGATCGCAATGGAGGCAGCCTGTTCGCCAAGGTGGCTGATTTCGGCATGGTCTCTGGCTCGAGCAGCCACGCCAACCGCATGGACACCATCCGCACGGTGTACGAGGTCTACGGCACGATGATCGATCCGCATACTGCGGACGGGCTCAAGGTGGGGCTGGAACATCGCGAACCCGGCGTGCCGCTGATCTGCATGGAAACCGCGCAGCCCGCCAAGTTCGAGGACGCGATCCGCGAGGCGCTGGGCATCGACCCGGTGCGCCCGATTGATCTCGCCGACCTCGAAGCGCAGCCGCAGAAAAAGCACGTCATGGATGCCGACGTCGATGCGGTCAAACGGTTCATCGTCGACCACGCAGGCTGACCGGCTCGCCGGGCGGCGATGAATCAGGCGCGCGATCCGG
>JBGSTQ010000398.1:0-1900 GCA_041736375.1 Thiobacillaceae bacterium | reverse complement strand
TGCCCGCGACCGTGGTGCAGGTGATCGAGACGACCGACCGCGCCGCGGTGGGCGAACTCATCACCATGAAGGACTACGTCGACGTCATCGTGCCGCGCGGCGGCAAGGGCCTGATCGAGCGCATCAGCGGCGAGGCGCGGGTGCCGGTGATCAAGCACCTGCACGGCAACTGCCACGTCTACGTCGATGACCGTGCCGACCTGGCCAAGGCGGTGAAGATCGTCGAGAACGCCAAGACGCAGCGCTACGGGACTTGCAATACCACCGAGTCGCTGCTGGTGGCGCGCGGCGTCGCCTCCGCTGCGCTGCCGGAAATCGGCAGGATGCTCGCCGGCAAGGGCGTGGAAATGCGCTGCTGCCCGGAGGCTTTGTCGATCCTGCAGGGCGCCGGCATCGCCGCCGACAAGCTGAAGGCGGCGGTGGAAGCCGACTGGTTCGAGGAGTATCTCGGCCCGATCATTGCGGTCAAGGTGGTCGACGACCTCGACGCGGCGATGACCCACATTAATACCCACGGCTCGCAGCATACCGACGCCATCGTCACCGAAGACTACGGCCGTGCGCGGCGCTTTCTGCGCGAAGTCGATTCGGCCAGCGTCATGGTCAACGCCTCGACGCGTTTCGCAGACGGTTTCGAATACGGCCTCGGGGCGGAGATCGGCATTTCCACCGACAAGATACACGCCCGTGGTCCGGTCGGGCTGGAGGGGCTGACCAGCCAGAAGTGGGTAGTGCTGGGAGACGGGCACGTCCGCGGCTAAGGCCATGCCGCCCATCGGCGTCTTTGGTGGCACCTTCGATCCCGTTCACTACGGTCACCTGCGACTGGCCGAGGAAATGGCCGAGTCCATCAAGCTCGATCGCGTGCTGTTCATTCCTGCCGGGCAGCCGCCGCACCGCAGCGCACCGCGTACCGCCGCAACCCACCGGTTCGAGATGGTGCGCCGCGCGATCGACGGCAATCCGCGCTTTGTTGCCGACGTGCGTGAAGTGACGAGCCCGCGCCCGAGCTACACGGTGGACACGCTGACCGCGTTGCGTGCCGAACTGGGCGATGATCAGCCGCTGTGGCTGCTGCTGGGGGCGGACGCCTTCCTCGATCTGCCAAGCTGGCACGAGTGGCGGCGGTTGTTCGACCTGGCGCACATCGCCGTAGCGCAGCGTCCCGGTGCGCCGCTGATGCTGTCCGACGCCATGCCGGAGCCCCTCAAAGGCGAGGTTCTGCCGCGCCTGGTGGCCTCCGGACTGGCTGCAGGAACGGTAAGGCTGTGTGCGATGACGCCGCTGGCCATTTCCGCCACCGCCATCCGCGATACCCTGGCAAGGCAGGGCAGCGTGCGCTATCTGCTGCCCGATGCCGTGCTCGACTATATTCACGAACAGAAACTTTACGCATGAACATTGAAGACAAAACCAAACTGATCGTTAGCGCGCTCGAGGACATCAAGGGGCACGACATCACTGTGCTTGACACCGGCAAGCTGACCTCGCTGTTCGAGCGCATGGTGATCGCCAGCGGCGACTCCAACCGCCAGACCCGCGCGCTTGCCGACAACGTGCGGGAAAAGGTCAAGGAGGCGGGCGAATACGTCGGCGGGATGGAAGGCGAGGGAACCGGCGACTGGGTGCTGCTCGATCTCGGCGACGTGGTGGTGCATGTGATGCAGCCCGCGGTGCGCGCGCTTTACAATCTGGAAGAGTTGTGGGGGGCGGGCGAAAGCGCCCGTGCCCGGCAAAAGGCTTGAAGCTGCACCTGATCGCCGTGGGACACAAGATGCCGGGGTGGGTCGATGCCGCGGTCGGGGACTACACGCGGCGCATGCCGCCGGACATGCCGCTGACGCTGGTCGAGATCAAGCCGGGCCACCGCGTGGCCGGCGAGGACGGCATCCGGGCGCGG
>JBGSTQ010000345.1:0-2972 GCA_041736375.1 Thiobacillaceae bacterium | reverse complement strand
CATTTTCCGCTCAAGCCTCAGATGGCCGTGCTTGGGGGTTCAAAAATTGCCGATAAGATTTTGGTCATTAAGTCACTGATGCAGCGCTGCTCTGATATTTTTGTCGGTGGGCGAATGGCACAGACTTTTTTAGCGGCGCAGGGCTATGGCCTTGGGGGCTCTTCGATCGAAGAAGACGCGCTTCCGCTGGCTCGTCGAAGCGGCCCGGGGTCTGGGCGTGAAGGTGATCGACCGTTGCAACCTGACCATTCTGTCCGAGCCGGGCCAGGAGGATCTGGCCGATTTCCTCGCCGGCCAGGGGGTGGAAGTGGTGGCCTCGCTGCCGTGCTACCTCGAGGAAAACGTCGACGGTCAGCGCGGCCAGGGTGTGTTCGAGCGCAGCATCGCCGGCCTCCGGCAGCTCAATGCCCTGGGCTATGGGCAAGCCGGCAGCGGCCTGGATCTGCATCTGGTCTACAACCCGCTCGGCCCCAGCCTGCCGCCGCCCCAGGCCGGTCTGGAAGCGGCCTACAAGCAGGAGCTGAACGCGCGCTACGGCATCGTTTTCAACCACCTCTACAGCCTCGCCAACATGCCCATCCTGCGCTTCGGCAGCACCCTGGTGTCGAGGGGACAATTCGCCGACTACATGCACCTGCTGAAATCCAGCCACAATCCGGACAACCTGGGGCAGGTCATGTGCCGGGAACTGGTGAGCGTGGACTGGCGGGGGCGTCTGTACGACTGCGACTTCAACCAGATGCTCGGGATGCCGCTGCGCGGGCCGGCCACGCTTGCCGATCTCCTGGCCCACGATATCGACGGGCGCGCCATCCAGGTAGCCGACCATTGCTATGGCTGCACCGCCGGCCAGGGCAGCAGTTGCGGCGGCGCGCTGGATGAATCGGGATGCGCCGCTTGAACGACTGGAAGAAGCCCCGCCGCTTCGAGCGCAATCTGGTGGTGATCGGCGGCGGCGCCGGCGGGCTGGTGACCGCCTACATCGCCGCCGCGGTGAAAGCCAGGGTCACGCTGGTCGAGCAGCACAAGTTGGGTGGCGACTGCCTCAATACTGGCTGCGTGCCCTCGAAGGCCCTGATCCGCTCGGCGAAATTCCTTTCCCAGATCGCGCGGGCGAAGGAATTCGGCATCCGTTCTGCCCATGCCGAATTCGACTTCGCCGACGTGATGGAACGTGTCCAGCGCGTGATCCAGGCAATCGAGCCGCACGACTCTGTCGAACGCTACACCCGACTCGGTGTCGAGGTGATCGAAGGCTATGCCAAGATCGTCTCGCCCTGGGAAGTGGCGATCACCGGTCACGACGACACCACGCAGCGACTGAGCACGCGCAGCATCGTCATCGCTGCAGGCGGACGTCCCTTCGTTCCGCCGATTCCCGGCCTCGACGAAGTGGGCTATCTGACCTCGGACACGGTCTGGGAATTACGTCAGTTGCCACAACGGCTGGTGGTGCTGGGCGGCGGGCCAATCGGCGCGGAGCTGGCCCAGGCCTTCGCCCGTTTCGGTGCCCGGGTGACGCTGGTACAGCAGGGACCGCGCCTCCTCAACCGCGAAGACCCGGACGTGTCCGAACTCGTCGCGCAGCGATTCCGTGCCGAAGGCATCGAGGTGCTCGTCGATCACAAGGCGATGAAGTTCGCGGTCGAGAACGGCGAGAAAATCCTGCGCGCCGAGCACGCGGGCCGCGAGGTGCGCCTCCCCTTCGATGCCGTACTGGTCGCCGTCGGGCGTGTCGCCAACCTGACCGGCTACGGGCTGGAGGAGCTGGGGATGAAGACCTCCCGCACCCTCGACACCAACGCCTTCCTGCAGACCAGCTACCCCAACATTTACGCGGTGGGCGACGTGGCGGGACCGTTCCAGTTCACCCACACCGCCGCGCATCAGGCCTGGTATGCGGCGGTCAACGCCCTGTTCGACCCGTTCAGGAAATTCAAGGCGGATTATTCGGTGATTCCGTGCGCGACCTTCGTCGATCCGGAAGTCGCGCGCGTCGGCCTCAACGAGCAGGAAGCGAAAGAAATGGGATTGCCTTTCGAGATCAGCCGCTACGGCTTCAGCGAGCTCGACCGCGCGATACTCGATTCCGAAACGCAGGGCTTCGTCAAGGTGCTGACCGTTCCGGGCCGCGACAGGATTCTCGGCGTGACGATCGTCGGCGAGCATGCCGCCGACCTCATCGCCGAATATGTGCTGGCGATGAAGCACGGCATCGGACTCAACAGGATCCTCGGCACGCTGCATATCTACCCGACGCTGGCGGAAGCCAACCGATATGCCGCCGGCGTCTGGAAAAAGGCGCATGCACCGCACACGCTGCTGCGCTGGGTCGAGCGTTTCCATGCCTGGAGGCGGGGCGGGGGGCGAGAATGAAGCGCCGGTTTGCGCTGCTGGCACTGCTGTTGCCGGCTACCTGCCTGGCTGAAACGATCTGGGTGGGTCGTTTTGCTTCCACGGACGGCGACCTGCCGGCCCCCTGGCGGGTCGTGCAACTGGACCGGGACGTTCCGCCGACCCGCTACCGCCTGCGTGAATGGGACGGCGTGATGGCGATCGAAGCCCACGCGGTGAAAAGCATGGCGTTGCTGGCTCGGCCACTGTCCATCGATCTGGCGACGACACCGGTGCTTTGCTGGCGCTGGCGCATCGAGGCTCCCCTGATAACTGCCGACATGACGACCAGGGCGGGCGACGACTACGCGGCACGCGTCTACCTCAGTTTCGACGTGCCGCCGGAGACGCTCGAGCTCGGCACCCGCCTGAAGCTGAAACTCGCCCGTTCGCTACGCGGCAGCGACGTGCCGGACGCGGCGATCAACTACATCTGGGACAACCGCCACGCGGTCGGCACCTGGCAGGCCAATGCCTATACCAACCGGACGCGGATGCGGGTGCTGCGTAGCGGTGCGGCCGATGCCGGGCGCTGGGTCGAGGAACGCCGCGACCTTGCCGCCGACTTCCGGCGCGCC
>JBGSTQ010000309.1:0-14850 GCA_041736375.1 Thiobacillaceae bacterium | reverse complement strand
GCTGGGCGCTGGAGCGCATGCAGATCCACCTCGCCCCGCTTGCCGCCGTGGAGCGGCGTGAGGCGGCCTGGGCCGAGGCGGCTGCGCTGTGTGGCGAGGACGTGCGGCTCAACAAGTCGATCGGGCGCCACGGCCTCGAATTCATCCGCTGGCGCTACGAACAGACACCCCGCACCGTCAACGTCATGACCCACTGCAATGCCGGCTGGCTCGCCACGGTAGACTGGGGCACGGCGCTGGCGCCGGTCTACGCGGCGTTCGATGCAGGCATTCCGGTTCATGTGTGGGTCAGCGAGACCCGGCCGCGCAACCAGGGTTCGTCGCTCACCGCCTGGGAACTGGCGCAGCATGGCGTGCCGCATACGGTCATCGCCGACAATGCGGCCGGCCACCTGATGCAGCACGGACAGGTGGACCTCGTCATCGTCGGTGCGGATCGCGTGGCGGCCAACGGTGACGTCGCCAACAAGATCGGCACCTATCTCAAGGCGCTCGCCGCCCGTGACAACCGGGTGCCTTTCTACGTGGCGGTACCCGGTCCCACCATCGATTGGCGACTGGCCGAGGGTTCCGGCATTCCCATCGAGGAGCGCGCCGCATCCGAGGTCACCCACCTCCAGGGCGAATCCGAGGACGGCCGCGTCATCGGCGTGCGCCTCACCCCCCCACAAAGCGCCGCCGCCAACCCCGCCTTCGACGTCACGCCCGCCCCGCTTGTCACGGCCCTGATCACCGAGCGGGGCGCCTGCCCGGCCACACGTGAAGGCTTGTCGCAGCTTTACCCGGAAGCCGGGGCAAGTTCCCGCCGGCTGGCATGAGGAGGCCGGCATGAACGAGTTCGCGCTTCGGTCAGCACTCGCCGACACCGCCCGGCAGACCATCAGGCAGGGCCTCAACAAGGGCGCGTCCGGCAACGTCAGCGTCCGGCTGCGCGACGGCTTTCTCATCACCCCCAGCGGCCTGCCTGGCGAGGTGCTGGAAGCGGAGCAGATGGTATTCATGGACATGGACGGGCAGGCGGCTGGCAGCCTCAAGCCCTCCAGCGAGTGGCGCATCCACCGCGACACCTACCGCACGCTGCTTGGGGCCCAGGCCGTGGTGCACGCCCACTCACCGCACGCGGTGAGCCTGTCGTGCCTGCGCCGCGGCATCCCACCCTTCCATTACATGGTTGCCGCCGCCGGCGGCAAGGACATCCGCTGCGCAAGCTACGCCACCTTTGGCACCCAAGCGCTTTCTGACTCGATCCTGACCGCGCTGCAAGACCGCCGTGCCTGCCTCATGGCCAACCATGGCCAGGTTGCCGTGGGCGCCAGCCTCGATGCCGCCCTCGCCCTGGCGGTCGAGGTGGAGGAACTCTGCGCGCAATACTGGCGGGCGAGCCTGATGGGCGAGCCCGTGCTCTTGAGCGATGCGGAGATGGACGAGGTGCTGGAACGCTTCAAGCATTACGGCCAGCAGCGAGCCACGTAGGCGAAGCCCTGATTTTTCATTCGGCGCTGACTTGCTTTCAACTGTTGTGCGTGAGGCAGAGGACAGCCCATTGCTTGTCGCCGCATTCATAAGCATCGGTGTTACCGATCGCCACAAGCCGGATGCCGGCGATCCGAATGACGCCTCCTCTCCGTAACAAGCTGTAACAAACGCTTACTTCCCGGCAACCGTCCGGGAACATCCTTCGCGTAATGTGAAGTTGTCGTCACATGAAGGAGAAAATCATGAAATCCAAATCAATCACCACGAGTCTTCTGCTGGTGGGTTTGATCTCGTTGGGCAGTCCCGTTGCCAGTGCGTCTGATGAACTTGCCGGCGCGCTGATCGGCGCCGGTGCCGGTGCGATCGTGGGCAACGCGGTCGGTGGCCAGGATGCGGCCGTCGTCGGAGGCTTCCTTGGCGCCATCCTCGGTGTCGCGGTGGCTGACGACGATCATCGGACCCTAGTCGTTCATCCGCGTCCGTATGCTCCGTACCCGGTGTATGGACCGCCGCCGGTTCGCTACCGCTACTACGCGCCGCCTCCGCACTGGACCGGCCCGCGTCATGTCTATCCGCACTGGCAGAATGATCGCTACGGTCGGCATGACCGCGCATGGGATCGGGATCACGACCGGGATCACGACCGTGATGGCTGGCGTGACGACCGTCGCGGCCACGACCGGAACGGCTGGGACAATGACCGCGGTCCTCGGACCGACGGCCCGAGGGATTATCGCAACAGGTAATCCGTAAAAACACCCCGACCACAGTTCGTCAGGTCGGGGTTGTCCGCACGGTCCGGTCGATGACCGAGTAACCGTGCCGGGGCTGCGGCGTGGTCGTCCATCAGTAATCGCGTGGGCAGACCATCGTTCACGGCGGAATGAAGAGGGTGAGCGTCATGATGACAAGTCGCCCGCCCGGATTTTCGTCCAGACAAGTGCGGTGAGGATGGCGGGACGGTGCCGGACGACGCACGCCGTTGCCGGCTGATAAAACCAGCCTTGATGACAAAAAATGCCGTCACGTCGACGGCTTTGCCGTTAGGCGAAGACTGTCCGCAGAACCAGGTAAAAGCTGGCCGTAATAGGGCCCGTGGGACACGGCTCGGGACAGGTCGCTCAAGCATATCTTGGCCGTGCAACACCAAACAAAGCCTATCGTGTCGAACGGAAATTTCGCTGCGGGATGGCCACGATATGCTTGATCTCGGGTCCGGGTTTGGGACGCGGGTTCGATTCCGGAAATCTAGGGCAGCATCATCCACGTCTGGCCAGCTTCCCATTCCACCGCTACCCCATCTCGGGTCAGCCGGTACGTCAGGGAACAGCACGCACGGGGAGAAGAGAGCACATTTCTGTTCAAGACGCCATAGTTCTCTCCCGCGCACCGGGCCGATGGGGTCACGAATCCCGGGTGACTTTCGCGGTGCAGCCTGGCGCCAATCTGCTGCGTAAACTGATAGCTGGTTGGGTGCACCAAGGCAGGATATTCCGCTGCTCGCACCCTCAGGTCCAAAAGCGCCGCATCGCAGCGCACCCAATACACCTTGCGTTCACCCGTTATGCTGTCGCGCGCACCTTGAGTTACTAGTTCATCAAAGCCTGCATCGGCGAGAAAGCCAGAACGCCAGTGGTATACGGTCTCATAAACCGTTGTTTCGACCGTGTCCGACCCATGCCAGATGCCAAAACGGCCATCACAGAAGCGACTGGACGCCCAGTCCCGGAAGGGAAATTCAATTGCATTGAGCCAGTCGGCCTCCTCGAAGGGCCGGGCGATAATGGGGACCTGCGACTCGTACGTGTGCGGCTTGGTGGCGAGCTCGTGCTGTTGCGCAATGTCCCATTCGGCCGGGTCGTCCGAGAGGTCCTCGAACAGGTTTTGGGAAACGCGTATGGACTTGATATTGCGCGCCAGGTCCTGATGCACGTCGGCAAGCGGCAGCCCCGCGAAGAACGCATCCATCAATCACCACGAGCCCGGTCAAGATAAGCCCGGACTACAAGCATCCCAGCAAAGCCCCAATCCTTTATTACCTCTACAGGCGCACGACCATCGAAGGCTTTGTTGCGCTGGGTCATCCAGGCGTAGGCGAGGTCTATGTCCTGTGGGAAGATCAAGCGGAGATTCTTGTGAATCGCCAATACGTGACCAGCGCGCTCCAACAAGTCCCGGCTTGCGGCCAAGGGCTCACCACGACGGTAGCGGCCCAATGCCGCTCTGTTGTTTGTCGCCAGACCAAGCATAGCGAGCTGATCCTCAGTTCCAAGCTTCCAATGCTCGAAGGCACGGGTCACCATCTTGGCCAGGGCGCCACGGTTTTGGTCACCTTGATTGAAGGCTACGGCTGCTTGGTTCATGATGACCTCGCTAGAAACGTTTTAATTATTACTAATTTAGTATTAAATACAACAAAAAGTCAAAGGTCGCTGTCGGACTGGCAAGTCGAGGAACGGTAGTCCTTGTAATCACTGGCACCCATGCCGCCGCTCAGCTCGTTGCAGGACTTCCATAGGGAGGAATAGGGTCCGGATTTTTTCAGGACCATGGGGGTGTGGTTATCAATTCTTTGGCTGCAGCGTTACGCTGGGGAATGAGCGATAGTTCAATATGTGGCCCGGCGCGCAGCTATTTCAATGCCAATTCCATTTGTGAGATTTCTCGAGCATGTGAGGTGCAATTGCGGCCGCCATTGGGGGCATTGGTTGAGAAATCTGATTAACCAATAAAAACGCCGTCACGTGGACGGCGTTGGATGGTACTGGGGGTATCGGTGGTGGAGCCGGGGGACATTGAAAACAGCTCTGTAAGCCGCGCCAAGCCTAGAGATAGCAAAACGAAAAAATGGCTGTTACTGGCCGTGTTACTGCATTTTGTGAAGAATTTTGATTTCGTTCAGAAAACGGCTTTTGGGGCGTTTCCGTTCGATTTCCCGTTTTAGAATCGAACCGCGGTTCGCATCCACTCTATCAGGAGCGCAAGGGACTATAGCCCCCTAAGAGAAACCTCATGACTAGCGAACCTTCATGCTCGAATTGACCCTCGGGCTTGATGGGTGGGAAGGACCCGGCCAGCCAACAAAAAACCCGCCACGGTGGGCGGGTGTTCGGGTTGGTGCTGTTGGGGATCAGGCGGCTTCGCTTGGTATTACGCGGCATTCGTCGAGCAGCCGCCGCGTTTCCAACTCGATTTCCTTAATTTTGTCGGGCAGCCCGCGTAGCAAGTAGAGCAGCTTGTTCTGCGCCTCGATCACGTCATCCTTGTCGCCGCATTGCATCCCCATAAGCACGTCGTCCATAAGGGACAGCGCGGTTTTGATGTCGCCGGCCTCTGCGTCGATATTGCTCGCGATGTCATGAACGGTGGGTAGAATCGTGTCAGCCATGATTGACTCCTAGTCAGTCGATTGTGGTTAGGGTCGGCTGGGTGTTGACGCATCCAGCCGGCCCGCTCTTCCAACAGGGGTGTTGGAAACTTCATCCTACCCCCTACCGCGCAAAACACAAACAGCCCGCCAGGATCGCTACAGCGCGATTTAACTTCGGGGGCCGATACCATCACCCCAGCCGATAGCCCGCAGCGCCTCCGGGCCGTGCTGGCGGTGCCGGGTCATGGCCGCCGCAAGTCGGGCGGCGTCGATTGTGGGGAAGGTGGCGCAAAGGTATTTGCCGGGATCGTCTAGCGCACGATCCCCAGCGCGGTTGATGGTCTTGAATCGGATTGCCCGTGGTAGCCGCTCGCCGTCGATCGCGCATCGGTGGCATATTCCAATCACGCCGTGCCGGGTGCGGTCGTTTGAACTGCAAGCGAACGAAGCGCCGATATTGCTCGGCAAGGTGGGCAGGTTGCAGGCTGGACAGCGACGCATCAGCGGCGGCGGCTGCGGTTACGGGCAGACCGCACGAACGGGAGCCGGTCTTGTGGATCCGCGGCGAAGATCGCCACCAGCTCGCGGAAGGTCTTTCGGCTTACAAGCGCAATGTCGCCGGGGCCGTAGTGGCGGCCGCCGACGATGCACTGACGGTAAATTTTCGTTGGGAAAATCTTGTTCATGGGATGAGGTGGCGCGTCGCACGGCCAGGAGAAGCCGCGCCGGATCGCCCTCCCGCCAGGCGCAAACCGCCGAGCGGCCGTGCGCGCGCATAGTGGATGATCCCCGGTGGGAGTCCGCAAACCGCCATGCACGCGCTACGCACGGTTTGCAGATCGAACATCAAACCAGTTCGCCGCGCCCGGCGTCGATAATCTGCTGGGCCTGCCAGCGCGGCAGCGTCAAGGTCGTTCCTGCCGGTATGCTTGACGGCGCGGAGCCCTCCTGTAGCGTCGCCCAACAGGCCCGCGTGATGCGCAGCTTTGTGCGGGTGGTGTCAGGCTTGGGCGGCACATAGTCCCCAGGGTGCCGCCGGTCGCTCGCAGGTTGGCGAAATGGGAGCGTAATAGCCATATTCAGTTCTCCTTTAGGTGATCGAGGAGGCGTAGGAGAAGGCGCCAGGATGCAGCACGCCCACATCGACGGCAGCCAGCAAACGAATTGCAAGCGTGCCGTTTTTGAATCCGGCCGCGTCCGGGGGTGCTATCTGAATTTCTAGGCCGCCCCACATACCCAGGACAAGTTGCGCCCAATCGCCTGTAACCAGCGTGCCGGCCGGCAGGCTGGTGGTCGCATAGGCCGGGCGGCCGTTCATCACGTCGCCATCCCATACCATGCCGCTGCCGGCCGCCTTCTCGCGAGCCTTCAGCAGTTCACGCACAGCAGGCGTGCCGATATAGGCGCTCGGTTCCGCGTTTGCGTCTGCGCACTGTTGCTCAAGGTTCAGAATCCCGGCCCAGGCCAATGAAGTGCCGGACTGCGTGCCTATGCCCGATGTGCCAAGCAAGCCGTGCGGCTCGCCGCTAGTGCCGCTGCCGTTGAATACGGCGGCATCGATAAGGCTGCCGGTGGTGCGTAGCAGCTCGCGGCGCAGGATGGCTTCGACATTGGATTGCGAACGTAGTTGGTGAGTGAATTGGACCAGCGCGCCGGCCATCTTCGGTGTGAGGCTCACTTGCCCGATGGTTGGCTGGCTCGGGGTAATGGCGGTGCCTTCATCCGACAACCAATAGCCGGTACTGGTGGCGGTGGTTTTCGGAATCGGCACGTTCCCGACAAGGCCAGGCATAAAGGTAATGCCTGCCCGCATGGAAACAGACCAGGGGCGCAGAATATCCGCCTCTGGCGCGTTTTCATCTGCAACAAGATAGGCGGAGCCGCTTACACCAGCCGCGGTCATGTCGCGCTTTAACAGTTGCAGCGGGACCAGCACTCGCTGCGGATCATAGGGCCGGCCGGCTTCGGCGGCGGCGCTTTCCAGGATTTCTGATTCAAATGTATTGCCACGATGTAAGCCGCCGCTCGCCATCGTTGAAAGAAGGTTGGCCCAGGAAAATGCGGCCCGTTCTTTTGCGTTCAGTTTCATTTCAAGCTCTCAATGGGTGGTGAGGTTTCAGCGTATGCGGGTGTTTGTGAAATTGCCCGCGCTATTTGCTTCACTCGCCAAGCAAGATCGAATGGAAGCGGCGGCGCGTGGTGGGCATGGCCGCGCCTGTTTGGAAGCATTCAAACAGGATCGCTTCAAGCGCGGTTGCGGCGGGCGGGGTGGTATCGAGTCGCCGCCATGTGGGCCACTGCACAGACTGGAAACGGCGCACGGTCTTGCGCAGCTCGCCGGCCTTCGCCCAGGTGGTGCCGTTGAAATGCTCTGCCGCCAAGCGCAAGAGTCTGTCGCGTTGAATCCGGCGCAAGCCGGTAGGGGTGGCGGGCAGATCGAGACAACGGCACAGGCTTAACGCGCCCCCATGCTTCGCCCACTTGGCAAGCCCGGCCAATAGCCACACTTCCGCATCGGTGCGGGGAGTGGTGGCGAGCAGGTCGGCCAGGTGCGCGAGCGTGTCAGACATTGCGGGTTTAAGCGGCGGGCGGTGTTCCGGCGGCAAACTCTTTTGCCCGGCGTTCCATCGCGGCGGACAATTCCGTTAAAACATCGTGGCCGGCCTCGGCAAGAATCGAATGGACTTCCTCCAATGTCTGCCGCTGAAAAACCAGGGGCGCCAGGCGATCCGGCAGGTTTTCCAGAAGGCCGCGAAGGGTGGCGCCAAGGTCATCAAGTGCATACTCAACGGCTTCCCGTTCGAGCAGGTTTCCTTCGGCCTGGGCCAGCCTCAATTCGGCCATGCGTGCCAGTGCCGATTCCTTCCGCCCGCGTGCAGCGGCATATCCGCCCGGCGCCTGCTTGCGCTTGCCGCGCGCAGTCGGGCGGGTGTTGGAAACCCATTGCATTTCGGCCTCGATGGGATCGAACAGCCCATCATCGTCCGGGGTGATGCGGCCGGCTTTCACGGCCTTGGAAACGCTGGGCCGCGAGACTTTCAAGCGGCGGGCGAGTTCGGCCTGAGTTATGCGGCCTGTTACGTCTTTCGGTTCGGTGGTCATGCTTTTTTCCTTTCAGGTGTTACCCAATTTTTCGAGTCACGCTCTAGAAATAAAACGCGGTGCAGATTACCCGCACGGGAAATGGCTCAGGAGGACCCGCTAAGGGGTGCCGGGCCTTTTCTGTCTGTTGCTGTTGCCTGGGCAACGGTTAACGGTTTCGGGCGCGGAAGTTCTCCCCCCTCCGCCCCCAACACGGCGCCGCGCCTGGCTTCCGCTTCGCGGACGTATTGCCGAAAGCAGGCCAGGCTTTCAGCTACGTTTGCAGGGGCCATGCTTCGCCGGGCGGACTGCATTTCCGGCAGGTATCCGGCCAGCCAGGGTTCGAGGTCGCACAGACGGACCATGAGGGAATCAAGCTCGGCGATTTCGTCCGGCGTGGGCGAGGGCGGAGCAGCAAGGACGAGTCGGCAAAGTTCCGCCATTCGTTCGGCGTCGCCTGCCGCTTGCGTTTGCAAATCCTCCGCCGCCAGCCGGCCCAGGTGGGCCGCCACGGCCTCGAAAGGGGCTGGGATATGGTTGGATATGGGCGGCCTGTTTTTTTCTGCACTCGGGGCGGATTCCTCGGGTTTTTCCGTCCCCCCCCTGTTTTCTAACCGGGAAGACCGGGAAAACCGGGAAAGCAAGCAAGCGCGCGGGTTTCCGGCTTCCCGGTTTTCAGAATCGGGGGTTTCAAAAACCGGGAAACCGGGAGAAACTTTCAGCCAATCAAGCATCGCCGACGGCCTCCCACAGCTTGCGGCCGATGATGCAATAGGACCGCGGATCGCCATTCGGCAAGGTTTCCTTGAGGGTTGCCGAGTCCATATCACAGCGGAGAATCCCAAGCGCCCGCAGCACGGCGGCGACGCGCCGCGGCTTGAATCCGCCCTTGGTCGCGAATTCTTCTTCGAACCTGGCGCGCGTGACGTAGAAAAGAAACGCTTGGTTTTCCTCGGTCCATTGTTCGGCGCGCTTGCGGAAGCCGAGCGCGTCCGGCACGGCGGCCATTCTGGAAAGATCGGCGTTTGTTTCCGATACCCGCCCCCAATCAATGAAGCGCGCTTGCCAGTTGCGTTCCATCACGGCCCGCACATGAGCCAGGATATGCGCCTCCTCGAGGTTGCCCGCGGTGGGCCGGGCACTAAGCCAAACCTTGAACATTTTTCCGGATGCATCGAAAGCGGACCGCGGCGGCCAGGGGCATATTTTCCATTCCGCGGCCAGCTCGCCGGCCAGCGCAATCAAGGCGAATGCGCCGGCAACGCGCTTTACTTGGCCGCCCGCATCGGCTGGCACATGCTCGGCAAAAAATCGCGCTTCAAGTTCGCGCAGCGCGGCGGGGACTTCGCCCAGGCGCGCGGCGAGCGCCGCGACAAAAGCACGTCCGGCGGTGCCGTAGTAACGTGCCGCGGCTGTCTTAATGTGATCGGTGAATTTCGCCGGATCGGTGAATTGATGCAGGTTCGACCACATGCCGAAACCGGCGCCCTCATCGGCCGGCAGTTCGATGAATCGGACGGTTTGCCCGGCGTGTGTTTTCTGGCCGACGCTCGCCATGTGATCGGCCAGGCCGATTTCGCCGCTTGATAGCATCGCAATACGCCAGGTGATCGGCTCACGCAGTCCGCCGGCATGATGGGCGCGGTTTTTTCCCTTGCTGTTGCCGAGCATGTAGGCGATTGCGCCGGCTTGCTTCGGGTCAACTTCTTTCAACTCGTCAAGGATCAAAAGCCCGTCGTTATGCTGGGCGGCGACATATTCCAAACTGTTATCCGTAGAGCGCCAGGAATGCACGGTCCCGGCTGGGGCGCCCCAGGTCGATCCGCCCGCGAACAGGCCGCCGGATTTGCCCAGGCTGGAATCCCCGGAAAAGTGAATGGCGAAGCTTGACCGCTCGCAATGCTTCAACAGCGGCCCAGCGAGGGACGCGGCGAGAATGAAGGTCAAGCGGTCATTTCCCACGGCCAGCGCGGCAATTTGCGCTTGCCAATCGGCGAGCGTTCCGCGTGGTGTGAATACTCCCAGCGCGCGCCGGCTGCCGCGGTAAATCAGGGCTTCGCCCTTGTCGCCGATTTGCCCATCCGGCAGCAGGTAGGCGCCGCCATGCCAGCCCGTCGAATCGAGCAGGCGCGCGCGTAGTTCGGGATGGGCGCTCGCGATGTATTGCTTTAGTCCGTCGAGGGCGTCGCGGCCCGGCTCGATTTCCAGGCCGCAATCGGCGAGGGCTTTAACACCGTCCGTACCGTCGCCAAGAAAGTTTCGAAACGGGATGATTTCCTGGCGGCGGTTGCCGTCGCGGTCCCGGAATTCCAGCACGGGCGCCCAGCCGCCGCCCTCATCATCGCGGCCCAGGGCCGGCACGGTGAGCGGATCGCACAAGCGGATTTTTCGGTCTTCGTCATCCTTCGACGGCTTTTTCATGTAAAGCCCGTCGGTCTCCAGGGTGAAGCGGTCCCCCGTTGCCGGCGCCGGCGTCGGTGTCGGTGTCGGTGTCGGTGTCTTCGTATCGAGCAGGGTATCCGGCCGCGCCATGAATTCAGCCAGGCGCGCCGCGTCCCAACCTTCCGCCAGCAGGTCCGCCGCGTCGAATCCCGCGGGCAATTCGCCCTTGTTGCGGGCATCTGCCAGCGCCGGCAAATTCAGCCATTGCACGGAAGCGGCGCCGGCCTTTCGGGCCAGATTGCCGGCCGTCTTCATCGCCTGGCGGCCGGGTTTGTCAGCGTCCGCCCACAGAATCACGGCCCGGCCCTCGAGAGGGGCGAAGTTCGCTTTGTCAGCGGCCGTTGAGCCACCGGGCCAGGTGAGGGACACGGCGTCCGGCATCAGGTCCCAGCAGGCCTCCGCGGCCTTCTCGCCCTCGCACAAAACCACGGGCGCCGCGGAGCGGTCCGCCAGGGCGTCCAGGCCATAAAGGGGGCGGGGCATGGGGAAACCCTGCCAGCACCATTTCCGGTGGCCGTCCGCTTCCGCGAATACCTGCCAGCTGAATTCCTTTTTCTCGCGGCCGCCGCCGGCTTCGAATCGCATCACGAAGCCCAGCGTTCGCCCGTCCGCGTCGCGGTAGTGATAAACGCGGTCCGGTTTGCCGTGTTTGGGGTGTGCGGCCGGCGGTGGCGGGGCATCGTCTGGAACCGGCATCAGTGCGCGCCACTCCGGCGCCGCCGGTCGATCCGCCTTCGGCTTCGCGGCCGGTTGCGTTTTCGTCGCCTGGGGATCGACGCGCAGGCCGAGAAAATCGGCCAGCTTGCGGGCCGCTTCGGCTTGCGAAACGCCGTCGATATACGCCACCAGGGAAACGGCGTCGCCGCCTTTATCTTCCGTTGTGAAGTCGGACCAAATGCCCGCCTTCGCGCCCGCCAGGTGGATTTTCAGAGACTTGCCCGGCGTGCCGTGCCGGTCGCCGATTTCCCACTCGGTGCCGGCCTTTTTTCCATCCGGGAGCCAGTGGGCACAAACGCGCTCGATATGCGCCACGGCTTGCGCCGCAACGGCCTTGATTTCGGCGGGCTTCATTTTGCCGCCTGGGTGCGGGCCGCGATCAGGCTTTGGACCAGCTCGCGGATTTGTCCCTCATTCTTGCCAGCGATGCGCGCGGCGGCGATGGCGTCCAATTCGTGATCGGGCCAGCCGACGGACCTTTCGCCCAGGGCGACGCCGGGGGGCATCAGGCCGCGGGCGATCCACTCATACCAGGTCGAGTTCCCGACGCCGAATTTACCGCGCGCCTCTTTCCCTCTGCGGATTGTGTATTGCATGGTTTTTGCCTTTCCAAGCGGTTGCTACTGAATCCGCCGGAGTTCCGGCGGGCTTGGGGGCAATCTAGGGGGGAGGGGGTAGGTAGTCTCGAAAAAAACTGGACTATTTGCGGCGCAGGGCTTCGCGCCGCAGGGCGTAGGCGTGGGCGCGGCTTATCCCGTGCGCCTGCATCAGTTCGGCTGGCGTCATGCGGCGGGCGTCAGCCAGCTTGGCATCGCGGGGCCGCTTGTTTTGCCAAACGGTTTCGCCGCCGTAAAGGCGCCGCACCACGGCGAACAGCACGGCGGAAAAGTTCTCAGCGTGGGCCGGACTTCCAGCGGCGCGGGCGAAGGTTTCGCCGTTTTCCTGGCACCAGCGTTTCCCCTTGCTGTTTCGCTGTCGCCTAAATTCATCGCGACAAGCATTCAGGAATGCAACATCTTGCGGGCGCCCCCTGGCGATCCAGCCGAGAACCTTCATCAGTTCGAAATGAACGGCGGCGGCGTCATAGTCGGCGGTTCGGTCGATTTTGCTCATGATGGATTCGCTGGCGAATCGAACCCCCGCCGCGTCTGGGGGGCCGGCATGGGGAAGCCTCCGCGCACGTTTCCATTATGGTCCGGGGCTGTCCAGTTTTCCCGGTTTCCCGGTTTTGCAAGACCCTGAAAATCAAAACCGGGAAACCGGAAAGTCGCGCCGTTATTGGGTTTCCCGGTTTTCCCGGTCTTCCCGGTTTGAAAACAGGGGGGGGACGGAAAAACGCTGGGGCTCATTGTGTTTTTTCCTTCAACTTGTCGAGGTAGTCGGACCAGGCCGCCATCATTTCGCGCCGCTGGGGAAGGTGCGTCGTTCGGTTGTAGGCGCGGCCCAGCGGATCGCGGACGGCGTGGGCCAGTTGGTGTTCGATCAGGTGCGGCGGAAAGCCCAGGACTTCATCCAGGACGGTTCGCGCCATCGCCCGGAAGCCGTGCCCGCTCATTTCGTCTTTGTCGAATCCCATGCGCCGCAGCGCGGCAAGGATCGCGTTATCCGACATTGGCCGGCCATTGGTCCGCGCCCCCGGAAACACGAAGGCGCCGCGCCCCGTTACGGGTTGCAGCTCGCGGAGGATTTCGACGGCCTGGCGTGACAGCGGGACCAGGTGAGGTTCGCGCAGTTTCATGCGTTCCGCCGGGATGTTCCATTCCGCCGCTTCCAGGTCAATTTCCGACCATTCCGCTTTCCGCAATTCGCCGGGCCGCACGAAAACGAGCGGCGCCAGCCGGAGCGCGCATTTCGTGACGAAGTTTCCCGAATAGTCGTCGATGGCGCGCAGCAGGCCGCCAATCTGTTTCGGGTCGGTGATCGCCGCCAGGTGCGTTTCATTGGTGGGGCGAAGGGCGCCGCGGAGGTCCGGGGTTATGTCGCGTTCGGCCTGGCCGATGGCGACGGCATAGCGGAAAACCTGCCCGCAGTTTTGCAATGTCCGGTGCGCCGTTTCGACGGCGCCGCGCCCCTCGATCCGTCGCAGGACTTCGAGCAGCTCGGGCGCCTTGATTTCGGCAACGGGGCGGGAGCCCAGCCACGGGAAAACGTCGCGTTCCAGCCGGCGGATAATCCGGTCTCCGTGAGCCGGTACCCATGCGCCCGCCTGTTGCTTGAACCATTCCCGGGCCACATCTTCGAAACTGCCAGCGAGCGGGATTCCGTCCGCGATCCGGCGTTCGTTCTCCCGGGCCTGGGCGTGTTTGGCGCGCTTCGCCTTGCGGGCTTCGCTGGGGTCGATTCCTTCGGCCAGCAGGGTTCGCGCGGCTTCGGCGTTACGGCGCGCGAGTGCCAGCCCGGTTTCGGGATAAATCCCGGCGGACAGGGTTTTGCGTTTGCTTTCGTGGGTGTAGTCGAGCCGCCACCATTTTTTGCCGTCGGGGCGGATCAGCAGATAAAGCCCGGCGCCATCGTTGAGGCGATAGGGGGACGCTTGAGGTTTGGCCGCCTTGATATTGGCGTCCCTGAGAAGCTCTTTTGCCATTGCAGTAACACTCCGTTGTCGTGACAGTAACCGGCCGGTTACTGCGGAAGTTACTGCTAAATGCGCCGGATTGCAACGGGTGTTACTGGATTTCTCCGGAGTTCGAAAACTCCGTTGTCCATTGTTTTTATTGGTTTTTCGGACTTCTCCGGATTTCGCCGGATTCGCTATTGGTGGAGCCGGGGGGAATCGAACCCCCGTCCGCAAGCCCTCTACAGGCAGTTCTACATACTTAGTCCGGTGTTTTTATGCTTTGAGCTCGATCACGCCCGCCGAACAGGCTGGATTTTGCCGAGTCGCCTTAATTTAGCATTCACCCAAGCGACCCGAATGAACACGATTTCATGTGAATTAACTCACTGTCGGCTTGCGCCGGCCCGGCCCATGAACGATCCGGTGTGAGTCCTGGACCTTAAGCGGCCAGGGCGTAGTTTTCGTCGTTTGCGACTAAAGTTTTTCAGTTGGATTTACGAGGTGCTCTGACCCTCGGTATGCCCTACGCTGCTTTGCGACCCACGTCGAAGCCAAGTCGGCCCCCATGTGTGCTGCTGCAACAAGTGTACCTCATAGAGACCGGGCCGGAGTGAAAGTTCCGGCAGCGGCAAATGTTTCTGCGGCGCTGTTTACTGCGGGAAGGGGAAGGGGTCGTGCGCCCGGGCGACGGCGAGCATGTAGCCGAACACCAGCAGGGCGGCGACCCACGCAGTGAGACGCCGGGCCTTGGTTTTGCCGCGCTTGAGAGCAATGGTGCCGAGCACGATGTAGGCGATCAGGGCGAGCACCTTGGCGGTGAGCCAG
Source organism: Thiobacillaceae bacterium (assembly GCA_041736375.1). Taxonomy (GTDB): domain Bacteria; phylum Pseudomonadota; class Gammaproteobacteria; order Burkholderiales; family Thiobacillaceae; genus Thiobacillus. The sequence goes on along the minus strand of JBGSTQ010000309.1, from coordinate 382 downwards.
CCATGCACCAGCGGATATTGCTTCAGTAGCACGGCTAGGGCGATGCCGCTGGCCAGCAGCAGGGTGTCGTTGAGATGCGGGACGATGCGTACCCAGCGCGCCTGCAGCCGGGGCGAGTCCATCACCATCCAGACACCGCGCAGGAGGAACAGCGCCAGGGTGAGGGCGATGGTGGCGAGATGCAGCTGTTTAATGAGGACGAAGGCCATCGTTCAGGACACCAGGTAATCGAGGGTTTCGAGGGGATGGCGAATCTGGGCGTGCGCCCCCCAGGTATGCGGCTGGTCTGCGCTGCCGAGATAGCCCCAGGCGGCGACCAGCGCCGGCATGGCGGCCGCACGCGCGGCCTGGATGTCGCGTTCGGCATCGCCTAGATACAGGC
>JBGSTQ010000305.1:0-3098 GCA_041736375.1 Thiobacillaceae bacterium | reverse complement strand
GCGGATGGCGCGGATGCGGGTCCAGCGGTCGATCAGCGGGGCTTCGTCGCCCTGCGCCGGCAGTTCATGCCAGGTATGCAGGAACACCGAGTCGTCGTTAATCGGTTTGGGCCCAGCGTTCACACCCTCTCCCGCTTGCGGGAGAGGGTTGGGGAGAGGGGGGGTAGCCGTCGGTTTGGGCTCAGCATTTGCCCCCTCTCCCGCAAGCGGGGGATAACCAGCGACTTGCCCGCTTGCGGGCTTAGTCGAAAGGCTAGTAGTCTGATCAGGGTTGGGGAAGGGGCTAAGTTCCGTCCATACCTCCTCACCGGTGAAGGACAGGATCGGTGCCATCCAGCGCGCCAGCGCATGGGTTAGATGGAAGAGCGCGTTCTGCGCCGCGCGACGGGCGCGGCTGCCGCTGCCGCCGGTGTAGAGACGGTCCTTGAGGATGTCGAGGTAGAAACCGCCGAGGTCTTCGGAGCAGAAAGACTGCAGCTTCTGCACGATGAAATGGAATTCGTAGGCGTCGTAATGCGCCTGCAGTTCACCCTGCAATTTACGGGTCAACGCCAGCGCGTAGCGGTCGATCTCGAGCCAGTCCTCGACCGGCAATGCGTGGGCTTTCGGATCGAAGTCCGACAGGTTGGCGAGCAGGAACTTCAGGGTATTTCGAATCCGGCGATAGCTTTCCACCACGCGCTTCAAGATCTCGTCCGAGATGGTGAGCTCGCCGGAATAGTCGGTGGTCGCCACCCACAGCCGCAGGATGTCGGCGCCATACTGGTCCATCACCTTCTGCGGCGACACCACGTTACCCTTCGACTTGCTCATCTTGTGGCCACGGCCGTCGACCACGAAACCGTGGGTGAGCAGGGCCTGGTAGGGTGCGCGGCCGTCGGTCGCACAACCGGTGAGCAGGGATGACTGGAACCAGCCGCGGTGCTGGTCCGAGCCTTCCAGATACAGATCGGCGGGATGGGCCAGTTCGGGGCGGCGCTTCAGCACGCAGGCGTGGGTGACGCCGGAATCGAACCAGACGTCGAGGGTGTGGCCGGTCTTGTCGTAGTGTGCGGCGTCGTCGCCCAGCAGCTCGGCGGGATCGAGCGCGAACCAGGCCTCGATGCCGGCATGCTCGACGCGCCCGGCCACAATTTCCAGCAGTTCCGACGTGCGCGGGTGCAGTTCTCCGGTTTCCCTGTGGGTGAAGAAGGGCATCGGCACTCCCCAGTTGCGCTGACGCGAAACGCACCAGTCAGGACGATTCCGGATCATCGCCTCCAGCCGCGCACGACCCCAGGATGGGAAGAATTGCGTCGCCTCCACGGCCGTCATCGCGCGCTCGCGCAGCGTAATCCCCTCGCCCGCAGGCGGGAGAGGGTGGCCTGCAGGGCCGGGAGAGGGGAGCAGGTCCATGCCGATGAACCACTGTCGCGTGGCGCGGAAAATGATCGGTGTCTTGTGGCGCCAGCAATGCGGGTAGCTGTGCAGCAGTTTTTCGTGTGCCAGCAGGTTGCCGCTGGCGGCGAGGGTGTCGACGATCAGCGGGTTGGCCTGCCAGATGCTCATGCCGCCGACCAGCGGCACACTGGCGTAGAAGCGTCCGTCGTCGCCCACCGGGTTGTCGACCTTGAGGCCGTAGCGGCTGCCGACCACGTAATCGTCCAGACCGTGGCCAGGAGCGGTGTGCACCGCCCCGGTCCCGGCGTCGGCGGTGACGTGGTCGCCGACGATCACCGGCACTTGGCGCTCCTGGAACGGATGCCACAGCAGCACGCCTTCGAGCACCTGACCCGGAGCGCGCGCCAGGATTTCGAAGCCGTCGAGTCCGTAGCGCCTCACCGCGGCTTCCACCAGGCTGTCGGCCAGGATCAGCAGGCCTTTGTCGGTGCTCACCAGCGCATAGGTGAATTCGGGATGCAGCGCCACCGCCTGGTTGGCCGGCAGGGTCCAGGGCGTGGTGGTCCAGATGACCACCTGGACCGGCTCGTCGATGGCCGGCAGGCCGAAGCGGTGCGCAAGATCGGCGCGGTCGGCCACGGCAAAGCCGACATCGATCGCCGGCGAACTTTTGTCCTCGTACTCGACCTCGGCCTCGGCCAGCGCCGAGCCGCAATCGACACACCAGTGCACCGGCTTGGCACCCTGCACCAGATAGCCCGCCTGCTGGATCTGCCCGAGCACGCGCAGGGTGTCGGCCTCGAACTGGAAGTCCATGGTGCGATAGGGATGATCCCAGTCACCCAGTACGCCGAGACGGATGAAGTCGGCTTTTTGCCGCTCGATCTGCGCGCTGGCGTAGTCGCGGCATAGTGCACGGAATTTTGCCGCGGGGATGTCCTTGCCGTGCTGCTTTTCCACCTGCAGTTCGATCGGCAGGCCGTGGCAGTCCCAGCCCGGCACGTAGGGCGCGTCGAAGCCCGACAGGGTCTTGGCCTTGACGATGATGTCCTTGAGAATCTTGTTGACCGCGTGGCCGATGTGGATGTCGCCGTTGGCGTAAGGCGGACCGTCGTGCAGGATGAACTTGGGGCGCCCGGCCGCGACCTTGCGGATCGCCTCGTAGCGCTTTTTTTCCTGCCAGTTTTTGACCCAGCCGGGCTCGCGCTTGGCGAGGTCGCCGCGCATCGGAAAAGGAGTGTCGGGCAGGTTGAGGGTGTTCTTGTAGTCGGCCATGGCTCAGGCAACGTGGCGTTGCGCCAGAAATTGTTTTGCGTTGTCCACGTCGCGGCCTATCTGCGCGACGAGGCTGGGGAGGTCGGGGTATTTTTCTTCGTCGCGCAGCTTGTGCAGGAAGTCGACGCGCACCCGGCGGTTGTAGATGTCGGCGTTGAAATCGAACAGATGGACCTCGAGCACCGGCGCGGCGTCCGCGCCCTTCACCGTCGGACGGACGCCGAGGCTGGCGACGCCGGGCAGCGGCTGGCCGTTGAGCCCATACAGCTCGACCGCAAAGATGCCCAGCAGCGGCGGGCGGTTGTGCTTGAGCTGGATGTTGGCGGTGGGAAAGCCGATGTCGCGTCCCAGCTTGTCGCCATGCACCACGCGACCCGAAATGCTGTAGGGCCGTCCCAGCAGGCGGGCGGCATGTTCGAGTTCGCCGGCGGCGAGGGCGGCGC
>JBGSTQ010000074.1:0-2064 GCA_041736375.1 Thiobacillaceae bacterium | reverse complement strand
GGCGGGCGACTTTCCCGCCCTGCGCCGCGCCGCCGAAGACCTGACCAAGGCCACGCGCGATCTGCGCCTGGCGTTCCCGCAGAACCCTATCAAGTCGACCCTCGCCGAACTGACGCGCTACGACCAGTGGCCGGATGCCCTGAAAGCCCTGTCGGCCGCCCTGGACGAAACGACGAAGCTGCTCGAAACCCAGGCCGAACGCGACGCCGATCTGAAAAACTGCTTCGAGCGTGCGCAGGCGGTGCAGGCCACCCTGGCCAACTGGCAGGGCGATGACGACCCGCTCAACCCCCGCGTACGCTGGCTCGAAACCACCATGAGCTCGCTGCTGCTGCACGCCACCCCGCTGTCGGTCGGCGAACTGTTCGGCGCCAAGCTCACCGAGCGTGCGCAGGCGTGGATCCTCACCTCGGCCACGCTCTCGGTCGGCGGCGACTTCACCCATCTCAAAACCCGGCTCGGCATCGGGACCGCGGAAACCCTGTGCGTCGACAGCCCCTTCGACTACCCGCGCCAGGGCGTGCTGTACGTGCCGCAGAACCTGCCCGCACCCAACACCCCCGAGTTCACCGAAGCGGTCGTCAAGGCCGCCCTGCCGGTGCTGGAAGTCAGCCACGGCCGCGCCTTCATCCTCTTCACCAGCCTGCGCGCGCTGGAAAAGGCGCGCGGCCTGCTAATCGACGCCTTCAAGTTTCGCGGCTGGGAGTATCCGCTGCTGGTACAGGGCGACGCGCCGAAGAACGAACTGCTGGCGCGCTTCCAGCAGGCCGGCAATGCGGTGCTGCTCGGCAGCCAGAGCTTCTGGGAGGGCGTCGACATGCCGGGCGACGTGCTGTCGGTCGTCATCATCGACAAGCTGCCGTTCCAGCCGCCCGATGATCCGGTCGTCGCCGCGCGCATCGCCCAGTCGGAAAAAAGCGGCGGCAAGCCCTTCATGGACCATCAGCTGCCGCATGCGGCGATCAGTTTGAAGCAGGGGGCAGGGCGGCTGATTCGCACCGAGACGGATCGGGGCGTGCTGATGATCTGCGACACGCGGTTGGCGGATAAGCCCTATGGACGCTTGCTGCTGAACGCGCTGCCGGCGATGACACGGACGCGGAAATTGGAGGTGGTGGAGCGGTTCTTTGCTTCGCATGAGGCTTCGCCCGTCATTGCGAGCGAAGCGAAGCATATGATTCCACACGCGCTTTAGCGCGTAGTGGATCGGAGTCCTTTAGGGCAATCCAGTGCGGGTTAGACGCGAAGCACCTTTGATGGGAAAACCTTCGCGGGGCGGCTGACCGTTGGCCGGGGGTAGCCCGGTCAACGGTCCTCAGCTAGCCACACGTCAAACTACTCGAAGGCGCTTCGCGCCCAGATTTAACTGGGTTGCTTCGCTGCGCTCGCAATGACGGAACGGGCGACACGCGCTTAAAGCGTCTGCACGAACGCCAGCACCTCCGCCGCGTGCCCCGGCGCCTTCAGCCCGCGCCAGCTTTTCACCAGTTTCCCCTTGGCATCAAAAACGAACGTGCTGCGTTCCACCCCGCGCACCTGCTTGCCGTACATGTTCTTCAGCTTCATGACCTTGAACAGTTCGCATACTTTTTCGTCCGTGTCGGCGAGCAGTTCGAACGGAAAGCCGTGGGCGGCCTTGAAGCCTTCGTGCGACTTGATGCTGTCGCGCGAGACGCCGACGACAAGGGTGTTGGCCTTGCCGAAGTCGGCATAGAGATCGCGGAATTCCTGACCTTCCAGGGTGCAGCCCGAGGTGTTGTCCTTGGGATAGAAATAGACGACGACATTCCTGCCGCGGTGGTCGGACAGTTTGAAGGTCGCGTTGCCAGTCGAAGGCAGTTCGAAATCGGTGATGGCGAGTTCGCTCATGGAGGGCCTTTCTTGTTAACGGGTGGAGGATTTGAGCAGGACCAGGACGGCGCCGGCGCCGCCGTCGACGCTGCGTGCCTGGCAGAAGGCGAGGACGTCCTCGCGCTGCATCAGCCAGTGGCGCACCTTGTTCTTCAGCACCGGCAGGCGGTTTTTCGAGCCGTGGCCCTTGCCGTGGATGATGCGCACGCAGCG
>JBGSTQ010000261.1:0-2564 GCA_041736375.1 Thiobacillaceae bacterium | reverse complement strand
CAAAGCAAGCATCGGTTGAGCCGGATTACACCAAGGGCGAGCAACCCGCGCAGCCCGATTCCCCCTGGGCTCTCGGGGCCACGGGTGCTTTTGGGCATATCTGGTCCGGCGATCAGCGCATGATCCAGATCGAAAGCATCGCCAATGGATCGCCTGCCGAAGGCAAGCTGATGATGTTAGACGTCATTCTCGGCGTGACGTCACCAAAGGTGAGTCCCGGCCCGCAGGTCCGGGTTGATGACAAATGCCGCAGGCCGGGGTGTAGTGCTTCGGGTAAGGCAGGCAGTTGCGGACACTTCACCTGGGAGGCGCGCAAGGCATTGTCCGCGGCCATCACCGAGGCCGAGAAGGCGGACGGCAAGCTGGTCCTGAATGTCTGGCGGCCCGAGACGGAGAGCGTGGCCGAGCCCCCAAAATCCAAGAAGGCCAAGCCAACGATGAAGCTGGTCCTGAAACAGCCCCTGTCGGGCGCCATCGTGCAGGTGACCCTGACCCTGCCGAGAAAAGGAACATTCAGTGCCAGTTCGCCCTGGAGGTGCAAGAAGACCGAAGCGCTGATCGCCGATGCTGCGCAGGCTATTGCCAAGGAAGGATTGAAGGGCGGCATACCCGGTGATCTGAACGCGTTGGGCCTCCTGTCCACGGGCGACGAAAAATACCTTCCGATGGTGCGCGACTATGCCCGGGCGCAAGCCAAAGCCTGCGAGGGGCTGGACATCATGGGAGGCAAAGGGATCCTGTCATGGTATGCGGGATACCGGAACCTCCTCTTGACCGAATATTATCTGTTGACCAAAGACGAGACGGTCATGCCCGGCATCAAGGCTCTGTCAAGATACATGGCGTATGGTCAAAGCGGAGTTGGCACGTGGAGCCACGGCATGGCGGACGTCAAGCAGAACGGCCTGTACGGACCCTCGGCTGCCTACGGCGCCATGAACGCGGCGACCCTCCCCTGCGTGATTTCGCTGGTACTGGCCCAGAAATGCGGCGTCACGACAAAACCGGTGAATGATGCGGTGAACCGCTCGAGAGCGTTTTACCTGTACTACGTGAACAAAGGCACGATACCCTATGGCGAACACCCGCCCGCACACGGTCACGACAGTAACGGCAAAAACTCCATGGCCGCCGTTTTCTTTGACCTTCTGGGTGACAAGGAAGCCACCCAGTACTTCACCCGCATGACGCTGGCATCCTCCTACAACCGGGAAGGTGGACATACCGGCCACTTCTTCGCCTGGCAATGGGGCGCGCTGGGCGCGTCCCGTGGCGGCCCGGCCGCGGCGCAGGCGTTCGCGCAGAATACCCGTTGGTTCACGGAGTTGGAGCGCCGTGCCGACGGCAGTTCCGTGTATCAATACCAACTGAAGGGGGACGGCCACAAATACGCGGGATGGGCAACGACGGGACAACGCCTCCTGCAACACTGCCTTCCACGCAAAGTGCTGTATATCACGGGTAAGGTCGATTCCTGCATTCCGCCATTTACGGATGCCGAAGTCAAGGAGGCCTTGGACGCGGGCACCTTCGATCCCGAGGGGCTTTCCGTCAAGGAACTGCTGGCGGCGATGGGCAACTGGTCGCTCGTGGTGCGGCAGTCGGCGGCCGAGGAACTCGGACAACGTAAAGATGACGTGGTCGAGCCGCTGATCGCCATGCTGGACAGTCCCAACCGGTTTGCCCGGTACGGGGCCTGCACGGCACTTCGTTACTGCGGCCGAAAGTCAGACAAAGCGGTTGGATCACTGGTGAACAAGGTCGAGCACGACAAAGACATGACCTTGCGCTTCTTCGCCGTCGGCGCGTTGCATCTGCTGAAGAAAAATGATGAAAACGCCTTGGGCAGTGCCGTCACGAATTCGACTCCGGCCCTGTTGAAAATCGCGGCCACTTACGATCCCGAACAGGACGCGATGCGGATGCTCAGCGGCGCGATCTCCCGGATGTTTTTCTACGGTGGCCATGTGCAGGATTATACCGGGTTCTTTCCGGACGGCAGAGGAACGGAGAATCTTGACAGGAAGCTGCTTATTCCGGCGATGAAGGCCTGGCTCATCAATCCCGATGGCAGCGCGCGCAGTGCGGCATCAAGCGTGTATCAACATCTAAAAGAAAAGGATTTGGAGTCTCTCTGGGGCGAGATCTATTATGCCGCGAAATATCAAGCTCCCGCCAACGCGATGTTCGCCAATGGAGTCAGGGCCAATGGTTTTCTGGTGCTGGCGCAGAACCGGTTTGAAGAGGGGCTTGCTCTGGGGCTGGATTATCTGTACCAGGAAGGTTGGGGCAAATTCGGCCGCGTCCCGGCCGCGTTCAATGCTCTTTCCTATTACGGTTCCGCCATGAAACCGTACCTGGAGGAGATGCGGACCAGGGAATATGACCCGTATGTCAAGAGTCGGAAGCCGAAAGAAGTGAAGTCGTGTGTCAGTGCGTGGCAGAAGCTCCTGGACAATATCGACAAGAAGGTCGAGTTCCGGAGCCTTAAACCGTTCCTTGATGCCTCCAGTATGAAACCACCCGAGAAGGTGTTTCCGCCGAAGGAGTGAAACGGGATGCAC
>JBGSTQ010000250.1:0-1624 GCA_041736375.1 Thiobacillaceae bacterium | reverse complement strand
CATCATCGCCGGTTACGGCTGCATCCGCGCTGGCGCGCGCGATGCCGTGGCCGCGCTGGCGGAGGCCTTCAACATCCCCGTCGCCACCAGTCTCAAGGCCAAGGGCGTGGTCGCCGAGGGCACCCCGCTGTCGCTGGGCTGCCTCGGTGTCACCTCCAATGGCAACGCCTACCGTTACCTCGCCGAGCACGCCGACCTGCTGATCGTCCTCGGTGCAGGTTTCAACGAACGCACCAGCTACCTGTGGGACAAGAAACTGCTCGCCGGCAAGAAGATCGCCCAGATCGACCGCGACCCCGCGCAGCTCGGCCGCGTGTTCCAGCCCGACGTCGCGATATGCGGCGACATTCTTGCAGCAATCGAGGCCGTGCACGGCGCGCTGGCGGATGCAGCCATGCTGCGGAAATCACTCGCGCCGCTATCCACGCAGCGCGAGGCGGCCTTGACCGACCCGCCCGCCGAGCCGGTGGACGACACAAGCTTCGAACTCGTGCGCCTGTTTTTCAACCGCCTGGCCGAGGACTTCCCGCGCGACGCGCTGGTGTTCGACGACAACATCGTCTTCGCGCAGAGCTATTTCGACGTTTCCAGCCGCAATCACTACTTTCCCAACACCGGCATTTCGTCGCTCGGGCACGCCATTCCCGCCGCGCTTGGCGCGCGCTGCTTCGCACCGGACAGCCCTACCTTCGCCATCCTCGGCGACGGCGGCTTCCAGATGTGCGCCATGGAAATGATGACGGCGGTGAACCACGGCATCCCGATCAACGTGGTGGTCATCAACAACGGCACCCTCTCCCTCATCCGCAAGAACCAGTTCCAGCTCTACGGCGAACGCTACATCGACTGCGATTTCATCAACCCGGATTTCGCCCTGCTCGCGCAGTCCTTCGGGGTCAGGCACTATCGTGTCGAAACCGAAGTCGATCTCGACCGCCTGTTTGCCAAAGCCGACCTCACCGGTGGCATCAACCTCATCGAGATCCTGCTCGACAAGCATGCCTTCCCGCGCTACCTTTCGGCTCGCTAGCCACGACGACACCCCGCGCAGGGTTTCTGGAGCGCACCGTTTTGAGATTGGGCTCACACACCCAACAGACCGTCATGGCGCCTGGCATCGCCGGCCGCTGGACAGAAATGGACACATCCTTAAACTCGATGCCGTCAAACCTTCCACGGCCGATCCGGTTTCCAGCATCATGAATTCGGTTCTCAAGCGTCTGCTGTCCTGCTGGATCGGCCTGCTTGCCCTGGCAGGCTCGGCCGTTGCGGCACCGCTCACCCTCGACGCATTGCTGGCACGCCCGCTGGCACCGCCAGGCGTGGTGTTCGAAATCGTCGAGCGCGACCCGGGTGCGCTCGAAGTCGCACTGCCCTGGGTAAAGCAGGCCTCACAGCAACTGAAGGCGCGTTTCCCCGACCTGCCGATGGCGCTGGTGACGCACGGGCAGGAAATGTTTGCCCTGCAGACCGGCAGTCGTGCCGGCAATCCGGCGGTGCATGAAATCGCCGAAAACCTAAGCCGCGACGGCATTCCGGTGCATGTCTGCGGAACCTATGCCGGTTGGCGCGGAATGGCGGTCGAGGATTTCCCTGCCTATATCGACGTGGCGCCCGCCGGACC
>JBGSTQ010000139.1:0-14377 GCA_041736375.1 Thiobacillaceae bacterium | reverse complement strand
CTGCGCGGCACGCGCTGCCGTACCGTAACGCACCACGTCCTGCATCATGGTGGTCATCACGTAGGCGTTGCGCGGATCGATCACCCGGGGGGCGTTGACGCCGGCCCGCTGGGGGGTGGCCTGCATGATGATCTGGTTCTGGTTATCGTAGACCCTGTCGATCAGGTAGGGCTTGACGCCGTAACCGCCGTTGGCGAACACCCCGTAGGCCGCGGCGAGCTGCAGCGGCGTGACGCTGCCGGCGCCCAGGGCCATGGTCAGATAGGGTGGATGGCGTGCGGGGTCGAAGCCAAAGCGGCGAATGTAGTCGCGCGCATAGTAGGGGCCGATACCCTGCAGGATGCGCACCGACACCAGGTTGAGCGACTTGGTCAGCGCGGTGCGCATGCGCACCGGCTCGCTGGTGCTGCCGTCGTAGTTCTTCGGCTCCCACGGGGTGTTGCCGGTTTCCTCGGCGGTCAGGGTGAACGGCGTGTTCTCGATGAAGGTCGCCGGCGTATAGCCCTTTTCCAGCGCCGCAGAATAGATGAATGGCTTGAAGCTGGAACCGGGCTGACGCCAGGCCTGGGTGACGCGATTGAACTTGGTGTGGCTGAAGTCGAAGCCACCGACGAGGGCGGTGATGGCGCCGCTGGCGGGGTCGAGCGCCACCAGCGCGGACTCGATTTCGGGCAGCTGCGCCAGCCGCCACTGCTTCTTGGCGTTGGCCTGGACCCGAACCACGGCGCCCGGAGTCAACTGGCGCCCCTTCTTGCCGGCCGACCAGGCATCGACCCATTTCAGCGAGGAGCCGGAAATTTCGACGACGCTGCCGTCCTGCAATTGCGCGCGGATCAGCTTGGGAGAGGCCGCGACGACCACGGCAGGGTAAAGCTCGTTGACCGGCGAGCGATCTTCCAGGGCGGCGGCGATGGCGGCTTCCCTCCCGGCCTTGTCGGCGGGCAGCGTGATCTGCTTTTCGGGGCCGCGATAGCCGTGGCGCTGGTCATAGTCGGCCACGCCCTGCCACAGCGACTGGTTGGCGGCCTCCTGCTGCACGCGCAACAGCGTGGTGTAGGCCTTGTATCCCGAGCTGTAGATCGACTCGCCGTACTTTTCGAACAGGGTTTGACGCACCATCTCGGCGGCGTAATCGGCGACGACGTCGACGTGCTGGCGCGCCGGGCGGATCACGAGCTTCTGGCCGACAGCCGCCTTCCAGGTTGGCTGGTCGATGAACTTGAGCGTTCGCATGCGCCCCAGAACATATTCCTGGCGAGCCTTGGCGCGGGGAAAATTGACCACCGGGTTGTAGCGCGACGGTGCCTTGGGCAGTCCCGCCAGCATGGCGAACTCGGCCAGCGTAAGGTCCTTCATCGGCTTGCCGAAATAGGTGCGGGCCGCCGCCTCGAAGCCGTAGGCGCGCTGGCCGAGGTAAATCTGGTTGATGTAGAGCTCGAGTATCTTGTCCTTCGACAGGTTGTGCTCGATCTTCATCGCCAGCATCGCTTCCGACAGCTTGCGCGTCAGGGTCTTTTCGTTCGACAGGAAGAAGTTGCGCGCCACCTGCATGGTGATGGTGGAGGCGCCTTCCTTTGCGCCGCCGGACAACAGGTTCGATCCAGCGGCACGCAGCACCCCCAGCGTGTCGACACCGCCGTGGGTGTAAAAGCGCTCATCCTCGGCCGCGATGATCGCCTGCTTCATGTAATTGGGTACTTTGTCGATAGATATGAAGGCGCGGCGCTCCTCGCCGAATTCGCCGATCAGGGCGCCGTCCGATGTGTAGACGCGCAGAGGCTGCTTGGGCTTGTAGTCGGTCAGGGCCTCGAGCGGAGGGAGCTTGGGATAAATGAGCGCTGCCGCCAGCCCGGCCAGCGCCGAGCCCACCAAGGCGAGACCGATCGCGATCGCCAGGGCGTAATGCCACCATCTGGAAAACATCCGATTCCTTTTATCTGTTGCCTAAAGTTCGAGAGATTATAGGCGTTAGTAGTGTTGGAAATTGGACACAGATGACAGACCCACAGGATACGAGCAGAAAAAAACTGTTATAAACCGTGCGTTGTTGCTAGCATTTAAAAAGATTTATAAGAAATAGCGCCAACCCAAAGAAGCGTAAAGGAAAAATCTCTTGCATCTGAATATCAATCTGGACTGGCTGTCGGCAAAAGGCCTGCCCATCCTGGGACTCGATATCAGCACGACTGCAGTCAAGCTGGTCGAGCTGTCCGATGCGGGCAAGGGGCTGTTGCGGGTCGAGCGCTATGTCATCGAACCCCTGCCCAAGGATGCCGTGACCGACGGCAATATCACCAATCTCGATCAGGTGGCCGAGACTCTGCGCAACGCTTGGAAAAACCTCGGCACCCGCATCAAGAGCGTCGCCCTGGCGCTGCCTTCGTCGGCGGTCATCACCAAGAAGATTCTGGCGCCGGCCAGCCTCAAGGGAGTCGATCTGGAAAACCAGATTGAAACCGAGGCCAACCAGGTGATTCCGTTCTCGCTCGACGAAGTGAATCTGGACTTCCAGGTTATCGGGCCGTCCCCATCCAGTCCGGATGATGTGCAAATCCTCCTGGCCGCCGCGCGCAAGGAGAAGGTTGAAGACCGCGTCGCCGCGGTCGAGGCCGCCGGTCTGCGTGCCCTGATCATGGACGTCGAGTCCTACGCGACCCAGACCGCATTCGAGCAAATGGCGCATATGCTGCCGAACAGCGGGGCGGGACAGACGGTCGCGATCATCGACATCGGTGCGCAGAACATGCACATCAATATCCTCAATAACGGCGAACTGGTCTACCTGCGCGAGCACGGGTTTGGCGGCAGCCAGCTGAACAACGAGATTTCACGCCGCTACGGCATGACCGGCGAAGAGGCCGAGAACGCCAAACGCAAGGGCACCCTGCCGGAAAGCTACGACGCCGAAGTGCTGCAGCCCTACAGCGAGACCCTGGCGATGGAAATCGGTCGTGCCCTGCAGCTATTTACCACCTCCACCCAGTTTCAGAAAGTCGACCAGATCCTGCTTGCAGGCGGCGGCGCCATGATCCCGGGCGTGGATGAAGTGGTCGCCCAGCGCACCGGTATCCCCACCCAGGTGGTCAATCCCTTCGCGAACATGGCGGTTGGCCCCAAGGTGCGCCCGCAGCAGCTGGCGGTCGATGCGCCTTCCCTTTTCGTCGCGTGTGGACTTGCCATGCGGAGGTTTGACCCACAATGATCCGCATTAACCTTCTCCCCCACCGTGAACTGAAGCGCGCGGCTCGCCGCCGCCAGTTCAACATTCTGCTCGGCATCGCGGTTGCCGCCGGCGTGGTCACCGTCGTGCTCGGCCACAGCCTGATTGCCGCCAGGCAATCAGGCCAGGAGGCGCGCAATGCCTACCTGGAGCAGGAAATCGTCAAGCTCGACGCCCAGATCGGCGAAATCAAGAAAATCCGCGAACAGACGCAGGCACTTCTGGAACGCAAGCAGGTGGTCGAAACCCTGCAATCGAACCGGACCGAAGTGGTGCATCTGTTCGACCAGATGATCCGGTTGCTGCCTGACGGGCTGTACCTCAAGTCATTCAAGCAGGCGGGCAATACCATCAACCTCAGCGGCTATACCCAGTCCAGCGCACGCGTGTCGACCCTGATGCGCAATCTGGAGGATTCGCCCTGGTTCGAATCGGCCAATCTGATCGAAATCAAGTCGGCCACCGTAAACAATCTGCGTGCGAATGAATTTGTCCTGTCGATCAAGCAGACCCGTCAGCAGGCCGAAGAAACGAATGACAAGGGGGGCAAGGCATGACCCTGGACGATCTCAACAAACTCGATCTGAAGACGCTGGCCGACTGGCCGCTGCCGACCAAGCTGATCGCTCTGTCCCTGCTATTCGTGGCGATCGTGGTAGCGGGGTGGTGGTTCGACTGGCGCGGCGGCATGGAGACGCTGGATGTCGCCAAAAAGAAGGAAGAAGAGTTGCGCAGCACCTTCACCGTGAAAAAGACCCAGGCCATCAACCTCGAAGCCTACAAGAAGCAGCTGGCGGATATCGAGCAGGCCTTCGGTGCGTTGCTGAAGCAGCTGCCGAACAAGCAGGAGATGGACGCCCTGATCACCGACGTCAACCAGGCGGGTCTCGGTCGCGGCCTGCAGTTCGAACTGTTCAAACCCGAAGCCGAAACGATGTCCGAGTTTTATGCCGAGACACCAATCCGCGTCAAGGTGACCGGTGGTTACCATGATGTGGCGGCATTCGTCAGCGACGTTTCCAAGTTGTCTCGCATCGTTACCCTGCAGGACATTGCCATGGAGCCGACCAAGGAAGGCGTGCTGGCCATGGACGCGACGGTCAAGACGTATCGCTACCTGGATGACGAGGAAGTCATGGCGCAGAAGAAGGCCAAGGAATCCAAGGCCGAGGGGGACAAAAAATGAGACCCCTGATCATTTCCCTGTTGGCGCTGTCGCTGAGTGCCTGTGGTGGCGGCGGTATGGATGACCTGCGAACCTTTGTGGCCGAAACGGGCAAGGACATGCAGGGTAAGATCGAGCCCTTGCCGGAAATCAAGGCCTACGATCCATTCACCTATGAAGCATTCGATCTTCCCGATCCGTTCAAGCCGAGAAAACTCAGTTCGGCGGGTGGTGGTGGCGGCATACAGCCGGATTTGACGCGGCCGAAGGAGCCTTTGGAGGCGTTTTCCCTGGAAACGCTGAAGATGGTTGGCATGCTGTCGAAGCAAGGCGCGAAGCATGCCGTGATCAAGACCCCTGACAACGCCATATATCATGTGCGCGCAGGCAATTATGTTGGCCAGAATTTCGGCCTCGTCACGCAGATCACGGATGGCGAAGTCACTTTGCGTGAAATTGTCCAGGATAGCGCTGGCGACTGGTCCGAACGGATAAGCACCCTGGTTTTGCAAGACTGATTGACGTAACGAATTCATAAAGAGGCTGATATGAACGCACTGCCGACGATTGCCCAAAAATTGACCCGTCATTTCTTCGGACTGGTTCTTCTCACGGGGTTCGCCCTGTCGCTGTCCGCGCAGGCGGCTGATGCGCCACCTACCGCCAACACGGTACAAAGCGTCGACACCACCACCTTGCCGGGCGGCAAGGTGGTGGTGCGAGTCAACCTGAAGAATGCCCTGAGCGCGATTCCGGCGGGCTTTACCGTCGGCAATCCGCCGCGCATTGCGCTGGATCTGCCGGACACCGGCAACGCGATGGGACGCAACACGGTGGCCGCCAATCTGGGCCCGCTGACCAGCGTCAATGTCGTCCAGGCCGGCAACCGCACCCGTGTGGTACTGAACCTGAACAAGTCGGTCGAATATGAAGCCTCGATCGACGGCAAGAGCCTGCTGATCGCACTGGGTGATGTCGGCGCCAGCGCCGCGCCGGTGAATGCCTCGCCGCGTTTCGCCGAGGCTGCGCCGAGTACTGCGGTTCACGGCATTCGCGATGTCGATTTCCGTCGCGGAGCAAATGGCGAAGGTCGGGTGGTGACGACCCTGTCCGATTCCAAGGTGGGTATCAACATTCGCCAGCAGGCGAATGGCGTGGTGGTCGATTTCATCGGTACCGAATTGCCCAAGGTGCTGCAGCGTCGGCTCGATGTCGGCGATTTCGGCACTCCGGTGCAGATCATCGAAACCTACACTCTGGGCGACAACACCCGCATGGTGATCGAGCCGAAGGGCGGCTGGGAATATTCCGCCTACCAGACCGACAACAACTTCATCGTCGAGGTCAAGCCGTCGACCGACGCACAGAAGAAGACCGCCGATGGCAAGATCAAGTACGTCGGCGAAAAGCTGTCGCTGAACTTCCAGAACGTCGAGGTCCGCTCGGTGCTGCAGGTGATCGCCGACTTCACTGGCCTGAACATCATCGCCAGCGACACGGTCTCGGGCAACCTGACCCTGCGACTGAAGGACGTGCCCTGGGATCAGGCACTCGATCTCATCATGCAGACCAAGGGTCTGGACAAGCGCCAGAATGGCACTGTCATCTGGATCGCCCCCAAGGATGAACTGCTGACCAAGGAAAAGCTCGAGCTTGAAGCCAAGTCGCAAGTGGCTGATCTGGAGCCCCTGACGACCGAATATATCCAGCTCAACTACATGCGGGCGGATGAAGCGCAAACCATGCTATACGGTTTTGCGGCCGGCGCTTTCCTGAATTCGGCGACGAACAACGAAGTGAACTGCTCGGCGCAGGCACAGGGCCTGGGTGGCGCCGCGGCAGCGCAGGCTTCGCAGGAGGGCAAAGGCGAGGATGACCAGAAAATTCTGACCAAGCGGGGCCGCGCGACCTACGAGCTGAAGACCAATACGCTGATCGTCACCGACACGGCGCGCAAGATTCAGGAGGTCCGCGAACTGCTTGCACGGCTGGATGTGCCCGCACGTCAGGTGATGATCGAGGCTCGGGTGGTGGTGGCAACCGATGGCTGGAGCCGCGACCTGGGTGTGCGCATGGGCTTTCAGGCGGCCGGAACCACTGGAGATTACCGGTGGGGGGGCGCCAACAAAATCCCGGGTTCGGACGCTATTGGTTCCGGGCAGGGGCTGGGGCTGGTTGCGGGCGCGGCACAGCTGGCGCTGGGTGTGTTGAACCTGGACAATGGCAACCTGCTGACGCTGGAATTGCAAGCGCTTGAGGCCGACAGCAGGGGCAAGATTCTCTCCAACCCGCGCGTGATGACCTCCAACCAGAAGCCGGCGGTGATCCTCAACGGCACCCAGATTCCCTACGTTACGACGTCGATATCAGATGGCGCAGTCCAGTCAACGGTCACATTCAAGGACGCCTTCCTGTGCCTGCTGGTTGATCCGCAGATTCTGAACAACGATTCGATCATCCTGACCGTCGAGGTGCAGAAGGACGCGCCGCGTTTCGCTCCGGGAATTGAGGTGCCAGCCATCGACACCAAGCGGATCAAAACCCAGGTGCGGGTTGGCAATGGCGAAACGCTGGTGTTGGGCGGCATCTTCGACGGCGAACAAACCTCTTCCGTGGACAAGGTGCCACTGCTGGGCGATATGCCGTATCTGGGAAATCTGTTCAAAACGACGAACAAGACTGACAACAAGACCGAACTGATCATCTTTTTGACGCCACGCATTATTGACGATCGTCTGTCGCTCCGCTGATCAGACATAAGCATCCAAAGCGCGGGCTCGTCCCGCGCTTTTTTTTCGTCCTGGTTTTCTCCATGTGCGCCGCGGCGACGCTGCCTTTCAGTTCTCTCTATTAGAATGGCGCCATGAGCAAGCGCGACAATCTCTACCTCGTTGGACTGATGGGTGCAGGCAAGACCACGGTGGGAAGGCTGCTGGCCAGAAATTACGACAAGACTTTTCATGACTCGGATCACGAGATCGAGGCCCGCTGTGGGGTCAAAATCCCGGTGATTTTCGAGATCGAGGGTGAAAGCGGATTCCGCAAACGCGAGGAAGCCGCCATCGCCGAGCTCACCGCCATGTCGAATGTGGTTTTGGCGACCGGTGGCGGGGCGGTGCTGTCCGCAGCCAATCGCGAAAAGCTGAAGCGAAATGGTGTGGTGATCTATCTGCGCGGCACCCCCGAGCAACTGTTCGAACGCACTCGTCACGACCGTAATCGCCCTTTGCTGCAAACCGCCGATCCCTTGGAACGGCTGCGCGAGCTCTACAAGCAGCGCGATCCGCTGTACCGCGATGTGGCCGACATTGTCGTGGATACCGGGCGGCAAAGCGTGGCTTCCATGACCCGGGTCCTCTGCGGCAAGCTCGACCTGCTCTTGAGCGGGTTGCCGCTGCCCGACACGGCGGACTGAATGCGGCGAGCCGTCTGCGCAGGCCTGCTCTGCTTGCTGACGGGATTGGCGGCGGCAGCGGATTACCGTGCAAGCGCGGAAGATTACCGCGACTACTTGCGCCGCCTGCAGCCTGGCGACCGCCTGCGGCTCGAACCGGGTGACTATCACCAGGGTCTGCCCCTGCACAATCTGTCCGGTCACGCCGACCAGCCGATCATCATCGAAGCCGCCAACCCGGCTGGGCCACCGCGCTTCATTGCGCGGCCGCATGCCAATACGGTCAGCCTCGTCAACGTGCGTCACATCATGCTGCGGCATCTGGAACTCGACGGCCGCAATCAGCCGGTGGATGCAGTCAAGGCCGAAGGCCACAGCGGCTATGCTGACTTCATCACGCTGGAGCATCTCTTCATCCACGACCATGCGGCATCGCAGCAGAATGTCGGCATCTCCACCAAGTGCCCGGCATTCGGCTGGGTGGTCAGGGACAACCGGATCGAGCGCGTGGGAACGGGCATGTACTTCGGCGATTCGGACGGTTCGGATCCTTTTGTGAACGGAGTCATCGAGGCCAACCAGATTACCCACACGCTGGGTTACAACCTGCAGATCAAGCATCAGAAAGCACGGCCGCCCGACTATGCAGGTCGTTACGATACGGTTATCCGTCACAACGTGTTCGCAAAATCCGATGCCATGCCTGGGCCGCAGGCGCGTCCGAATGTCCTGCTGGGGCATGTTCCGCTGGCGGGGGCGGGCAGCGAGGATCGCTATCTGGTCTACGGCAACCTCGTTCTTCACAATCCCAGTGAAGCATTGCTGCAGGCTGAGGGCCGGGTGGCCCTCTACGACAACGTTTTCATCAACGGTAGCGGCGATGCGATTCGTGTCCAGCCGCACAACGATGTGCCGCGCGACATGGATATTTTTTCCAACACCGTGCTGGCGTCGGGTGTCGGCATCCAGATCCGTCAGGCCAAGGGGACGTCATACCGTCAGCGCGTGATCGCCAATCTGGTGTCGGCGGGCACGCCGATACTGGGTGGTGAGGCCGCGCACAACCACACGCTGAACTATCAGCCCGATCTGTTGAATGTTGCCGTGTCCGAATTGACCCCGAGCCTGCTGGCGCACAGTCGACCACCACGCCGCCTGCCGGATGAACTGGTGCGCGAACTGGCAATCTATCCCGATTGGCGGGACCCGTTGAATCCCGGTGCGCGTGTCGCGCCTGCGCTGCTGCGCACACTGGACACGCCCTGGCCGTGAGCCGCAGCGTGAAAGCCCCCGCAGATTCCCGCAGCCTGCTGCGGCGGGCTGCGCTGGCTTTTACCGCATTTGTCATCTACGGCAGTCTGGTGCCGCTGGATTTCCAGACCAAGCCTTTGGATCTCGCATGGGGGATCTTTCTTCAGTTGCCCTGGGCTGTCCATGCCCCGGCCTCGCTGACCGACTGGATCACCAATGTGGTGATCTATCTGCCATTGGCCGTCCTGTGGCGGAGTGCGCTGCGCACACGGCGCCCGGAAGGTGATTGGCTGTCGGCGGGACTGGTCTGGCTGGGCTGCCTGGCACTCAGCGCAGGCCTGGAGTTCGCGCAGATATTTATGGCCAGTCGCACTCCGTTGTTCAACGATGTCCTGATGAACGGCCTCGGGGCGGGCATCGGCATACTGCTTTGGCCCGTGGTGGCGCCTCGCCTCGCCGCCTTGGCTGATGCCGTGTCGGAATACACCGACCGGATCTGTCCGAATGTCCCGAGCATGAGGATGCCGGCCGGACTCGCCCTGCTTCCCTACCTGGGTGTGTTGGGATGGGCGAACGGCTGGTTTACCTCCATATGGTTGTCCCCACAGTCAGCACTCGAGCGCTTGGCTGAGCTGCATCTGGTGCCGTTCTATCAGCACTATTTCGCCGATATCGGCTTTGCCCTGCGCAGCGTGGGCACGGTGTTGGCGGCTTATGCGCCACTGGGTCTGGGTGTCTGGGCATTGCGCCGCCGCGCGTGTTCCGGCCGGGCGTTGTTGCGGATGACCGTCATCTGGAGCCTTCTGGCCGCCGGATTGTTCGAGAGCAGCAAGTTGTTTCTTGCAGATCGGCAGCCTGATTACACGAACCTCCTTTTTGCCGTGATGGGGGGTTGGCTGGGTTGCATCCTGGTCTGCGCCTGCAGAAGCGCTCCGTCCGCCAAAGTGACGGCAAGCCGTGAGGTTGCGAAGCCATCGGTAAGGCCGAGTCGGGGCGGTGCGGGTTGGCGGGTGATTGCGGTGCTGGCTTTTGGCTTGGCGCTGTACGGATTGTGGAGTCAGCCCTTCGCGCGGATTCCGCTGGCGGTCGGGGCGCTGTTGTACGTGGGGCTGCTCCTGCGCTACCCCCATGCCTGGCTGATTCTGGTTCCAGGCTTGTTGCCGGTGCTCGATCTGGCGCCATGGTCCGGCCGTTTCTTTTTCGACGAGTTTGACCTCATGCTGCTGCTCACCCTAGCCGTTGGCTACGGTCATCTCTCGACAAAGCCGGTCGGAGAAACACGACTTCCCCCCGGCCTGTCGTGGGTGCTGGGCCTGTTCGCGATTTCCTGTCTCATCAGCCTGGCGTTGGCGCTCTTCCCCCTTGCCCCTCTGGATCTCAATTCCTTCGCTCACTATTACAGCCCTTACAACGCCTTGCGCGTGGCCAAGGGTTTTTTCTGGGCGCTCGCCCTGTTGCCGCTCCTGATCGGGCAGCTCCAGGCGGGCGCCCCGGTGGGGCGGCTGTTCGCGCTGGGCATGGCGATCGGGCTGGCGGGCGCAGTGCTCGCCATCGTCTGGGAGCGAGCCGTGTTTCCGGGTCTGACCGATTTCACCCGCGATTTCCGGGCGGCCGGTCTGATGTCCAGCATGCATACCGGCGGCTCCTCCATCGAGGCCTTTCTGGTGCTTGCCATGCCATTCCTCGCGGCCGTCGTGGATCGGAAGCGCAGCTGGACCGCAATGCTAGCCGGGGTGGGTCTGCTGCTGGGCGGTTTGTATGCACTGGCCGTGACATATGCCCGCGGAGGCTATGTCGCAATGGGGCTGGTCATCCTGGTGCTGGCCTTTGGCTGGATGCTGCGTGGCAAACAGGCTGCCAGAATGCGGACCCTGCCGTATGTTCTCGCCGCCTGTCTCCTCGCCGCCCTGGTGGTTGCGCCCATTCTGGGTGGGCAGTTCGCGCAATCCCGGCTGGCGCAAAGTGAACACGACGCAGGCGTGCGCATGGCGCATTGGCAGAATGCCCTCGCGATCAGGGATGAAGGTTGGCGGACCGAACTGTTCGGCATGGGTCTGGGTCGCTATCCCATCACGTATTTTTACAGCCAGGAAAAGGCTCGCTCGGCCACTTTCAGTTATTTCCAGCGTGGGGGGCAACGGGGCCTTTCCCTGGGCGCGGGCACGCCGCTCTATGTGGAGCAGAAAGTATCCGTTCGGCACGAAGTGGCGTATCAGCTTCAGGTCAAAGCCCGCAGCGCCTCGGGCGGTGCGGGGCTGAACGTTCTGCTGTGTGAACGAACTTTCTTCGACTCCTTCGGCTGCACCTCGGCAACTTTCAAGCTGGCCGACAGCTGGTCAAGCTATCAGCAAACACTTGCGCTGGGTTGGCCGGGTGGGTGGGGGCGCCCCGTCACCCTGTCCCTGGAGAATTTTTCGCCCCGCAGTGTTGCTGAAGTAGAAAGCATTTCCTTGCGCGACCCCTCGGGGCGCGATGTCATCAGCAACGGCGATTTTTCCGAAGGTGCGGATCGATGGTTTTTCAGCACCTTCGATCATTTGGGGTGGCATATCAAGAACCTCTGGGTTTCCTTGTTATTTGAACAGGGCTGGCTGGGGCTGCTTGCATTCATCTCGCTGTGCGGATATGCACTCACTCAAATTGCCCGGCATTTCATGCGCTCCGGGGATATGGTCAGCCTGTCGGCACTGGCTGGACTGGTCGGCATTCTGACGGTGGGCGCAGTCGATTCGCTGTTCGATGCGCCCCGTCTGACCCTGTTGTTTTTCCTGACGCTGCTGGTGGGACGCTTGCATGGGGAAATCCCGACCGCCATGGCCGGCAAGCGGGTGCGCCGCGCCTCATCGCGGCCGCACGCGCGCCAGTTGGCAACCCGGAGCTCGCTTCACAGGGAAACGGTGTTTCCCGATACAGGCAGGCTGCCCATTTTTTTGCGCGATCTGGCCATCGGCGTCGGTTTGCTGGCCATGCTTGGACTGGCCGCTAAGTCTGCGCCTGGCATACCCTACAACCTTAGGGAGGTGATTTACCGGGGCAGCCCGATCCTGTCCGCCCTGATGTTGTCCCTGTTCTGGTTCTGGCTGGCTGGCGTGCCGATGCTTTTTGCCCGTGGGCTTGCGGCAAGTCGACTGTTTCGTTTGCTTTACTTGCCCATCACGGTGTCGCATGCAGCAGTGGCGGCCGGGCTCATCCTCATGGCCGCCCCGAGCGAGAGCATCCATGATCTGGTCGGCTCCCCTGTTCTGGGATGGCCTGGGCAAATCGAGAGCATGGCACGTCTGACCGCACTGTTTGCCGCGCTATCGGTCCTCTTGTCGGGGGGGGCGTGGATGGCGGGGGCGGCGCAGAAGGGGCGCCGGTATGTGGGTCTATGGGCGTGGGGTGCCTGCGCGATGATGCTGCTTATGCTGGCGCATTGGGTCGTGGTGGAACGCGCGGCAACCGACAACCTGACCGAACTCATGGCGGGCGGCGGTGGCATCCAGGCAAGCATCTCCTTGTCTGCCGCTGTCCTGCTGCTGGGAGCGTGCGGCAGCTTGTTAAGTTTGTTGGCAGCAGGCTCAGGGGTGTCCTTGTTGGCCACCCTGATTTGGGCCTTGCTGACGCTGCTATTGAGTTTCGGTTTTCTTGTCCTGGGTCTGGAAATGAATGTCCTGAAATATGGACAGAGCTTTTCGGCCTTGCAGTTCTTGCTGAGCACCGATCGCGCGAACCTTGCGTCAGGGATGGAACTGGCCTTGCGCTACGGCTTGGCGTCTTGCGCGGGCTTGCTGGCACTTGCTTTCGCGCAATGGCCGTTTTCCAGATCGGTTTAATCTGCGACGATTCCTGTAATGGCGCGCGAGTCTATTTCGCCATGATTGATGTGTTTTTGTGCCAGTACAATAACCGCCTCCCGATCAGCATTTAATGCATCCCCATGTCCCCACGCATTTTTGACGTTTTCAACGGCGATGCCGACGGCATTTGCGCCCTCCACCAATTGCGCCTGACTGACCCCGTCGACTCCGAACTGGTCACCGGCCCCAAACGCGACATCAGCCTGCTGAAACGGGTGCAAGCCCGAGCGGGCGATCGCGTCACCGTGCTCGACATCGCGCTGTCGAAGAACCGCGAGGCGTTGGACCGTCTGCTCGAGGCAGGTGCTGAAATCCGCTATTTCGATCACCACCAGCCCGGGGATATCCCGACCCACCCGAATTTCGAGGCGCACATCGACACCGACGCCAACGTCTGTACCAGCCTGCTGGTCGACCACTATCTGCAGGGACGCCACCGGCTCTGGGCAGTGACAGCGGCTTTCGGCGACAACCTGGCTGACTCGGCCCGGCAGGCGGCTGAGTCGCTGGGGCTGACGGCCGACCAACTGGCTCAGCTGCAGTCGCTGGGCGAATGCCTCAATTACAACGGCTACGGCGAAACCCTCGACGACCTGTTTTTCCATCCGGCCGAGTTGTACCGCTCGTTGCGGCCCTATGCCGATCCGTTCGCCTACATCCACGAATCGGCCGCGTATCCGGTTTTACAAGCGGGTTACGCCGAAGACATGGCGCGCGCCGTGAGCGTGACGCCGGCCGACGTTCGCGAAGCCGGCCGCATTTTCATGCTGCCCGCCGAGAAATGGGCGCGTCGGATTTCCGGCGTTTACGGCAATCAGTTGGCGGTCGAGTCGCCTTCGCAGGCGCATGCGGTGCTCACCGCCAAGCCCGAAGGCGGCTATGTGGTCAGCGTGCGTGCGCCGCTGGCGGCCAAGTCCGGTGCGGATGACGTCTGCAGCCAGTTCGACAGCGGCGGCGGCCGCAAGGGAGCGGCGGGCATCAACCATCTGCCCGAAGCCGAAGTTGGCCGGTTTATTGCTACTTTCTACGCGGTTTTTACCCGGAACTGACCACCGGCTACCCACCCGGAGCTGAACTTGAATAATCTGATCGAACCCTATGGCGGCCGCCTCGTCGAGCTGCTCGCCGCACCCGAGCGCGCCGAGGCGCTGAAGCAGGAGGCATTTGGCCTGCCCTCGCTCGACCTCGACTGGCGCCAGCTGTGCGACCTGGAAATGCTGATGAACGGCGCCTATTCGCCGCTCACCGGCTTCATGACGCGGGCGCAGTGCGAAAAGGTCAAAACATCGATGCAGCTCGACGACGGCCGATTCTGGCCGCTGCCCATCACCCTGGGAAGCACGCAGAAATCGGCGACGGCACTCACGCCCGGCGACCGGGTCGCCCTGCGCGACGGCGAGGGTTTCATGCTGGCCGTGCTCACTGTCGGCGATGTCTGGCGTGAAGGGGAGGTCACGCATGTGGGCGGCGAGATCGAAGGGGTCGCGCTGCCACCGCACCCGGATTTC
>JBGSTQ010000095.1:0-4185 GCA_041736375.1 Thiobacillaceae bacterium | reverse complement strand
GGCGGGCGCGGCTCGCGGCCCTGCATGATGTCCTCGATCTGTTCCGCGTCGATGGTTTCCCATTCCAGCAGCGCCTTGGTCATCGTTTCGACCTTGTCGCGGTTGTCGAGCAGGATCTGCTTCGCCAGTGCGTACTGCTGGTCGATGATGCGGCGGATTTCCGCGTCGACCTGCTGCATCGTCGCCTCGGAGACATTCTTGTGCGTGGTCACCGAGCGGCCGAGGAAGACCTCGCCGTCGTTTTCGCCGTAGACCATGGTGCCGAGCGCTTCGGACATGCCCCACTGCGTGACCATGCGCCGCGCCATTTCGGTGGCGCGCTCGAAGTCGTTGGAGGCGCCGGTAGTCATGTGGCCCATGAAGATTTCCTCGGCCACCCGTCCGCCGAACAGCACCGCGATGTTCTGCAGGATCTGCTCCTTGTCCATGCTGTAGCGATCCTCGATCGGCAGCTGCATGGTCACGCCCAGCGCACGGCCGCGCGGGATGATGGTGACCTTGTGCACCGGATCGGTCTTGTCCAGCTTGCGCGCCACCACGGCGTGCCCGGACTCGTGGTAGGCGGTGTTCCTGCGCTCCTCCTCGGGCATCACGATGGAGCGGCGCTCGGCGCCCATAATGATCTTGTCCTTGGCGCGCTCGAAGTCCTGCATGTCGACCAGGCGCTTGGAGCTGCGCGCGGCGAACAAGGCGGCTTCGTTGACCAGGTTGGCAAGATCGGCGCCGGAAAAACCCGGGGTGCCGCGCGCCAGAATGTCGGCGCGGACGTCGGGGGCGATCGGCACCTTGCGCATGTGCACCAGGAGGATCTGCTCGCGGCCGCGGATATCCGGCAGGCCGACCACCACCTGGCGGTCAAAGCGGCCCGGACGCAGCAACGCCGGATCGAGCACGTCGGGGCGGTTGGTCGCGGCAATCACGATTACCCCAGTGGTGCCTTCGAAACCGTCCATCTCGACCAGCAGCTGGTTCAGGGTCTGCTCGCGCTCGTCGTTGCCGCCGCCAAGACCGGCGCCACGCTGGCGACCGACGGCGTCGATTTCGTCGATGAAGATAATGCAGGGGGCGTTTTTCTTCGCCTGCTCGAACATGTCACGCACCCGCGCCGCGCCGACGCCGACACACATCTCGACGAAGTCGGAACCGGAAATACTGAAGAACGGCACCTTGGCCTCGCCGGCAATGGCGCGCGCCAGCAGGGTCTTGCCGGTACCCGGCGAGCCCACCATCAGCACGCCGCGAGGGATGCGCCCGCCGAGCTTCTGGAAACGCGACGGATCCTTGAGGAAGTCGACCAGTTCGGCGACATCTTCCTTGGCCTCGTCGCAGCCGGCGACGTCGGCGAAGGTCACCGGGTTGCTGTTTTCGTCGAGCAGGCGTGCCCGGCTCTTGCCGAAGGAAAACGCACCGCCGCGGCCGCCGCCCTGCATCTGGCGCATGAAGAACACCCACACGCCGATCAGCAGCAGCATCGGGAACCAGGAGATGAAGATGCTCATCAGGAACGATGGCTGCTCCTCCGGCTTGGCCTCGACCGAGACACCGTTCTTCAGCAGGTCGGACACCAGCCACGGATCATTCGGAGCGTAGCTGGTGAAGCGCTTGCCGTCGGTGCGTTCGCCGCGCAGCACGTTGCCCTCAATCGTCACCTTGGTGATCTGCTGCGAGCCGACCTCCGCAATGAATTGCGAGTAGGGCATCTGCGCCTGCGTGGCACGCTGCGCACCGAACTGATTGAAAACCGTCATCAGCACCACGGCAATGATCAGCCAGACTGCAACGTTTTTAACTAGGTTGTTCACATCGACTCCTTCGCGCCAAATGCACGACATTTAGACTCATTCTAAACCTGTATCGCCGGGTTTCATAGGGTGCACGCCCAACAGGTAAATTTCGCTGCTGCGCTCGCGCGAAGCCTCCGGTTTGCGGATGGAGACCTGCTCGAACGCACCGCGCATCTGCCGCCTGTATTCCTCGAAACCCACTCCGTGAAAAGCTTTGACGAGAAAAACACCTTCGGGTTTCAGCCATTTCAATGCAAATTCGAGCGCCATCTCGCACAATTCATAATGCTGCGCCTGGTCTCTCAATTCCACCCCACTGATGTTGGGGGCCATATCGCTGAGTACAAGGTCTACCTGTCCGCCCTGGAGCTTTTCTTCCAGCCAGGCAAGCCCCGCGTCGCTGGAAAAATCCTCCTGCAGGGTCTCGACACCCGACAGCGGCGCGATCGGCAGCAGGTCGATGGCGAGAATCTTACCCTTGCCCCTGAGTTTCTGCGCGACCACCTGGCACCAGCTTCCCGGAGCGGCCCCCAGGTCGACCACAGTCATGCCGGGGCGAATCAGATGGTCTCGCCGGTCCATTTCCAGCAGCTTGTAGGCGGCGCGCGAGCGGTAGCCCTCCTGCTGCGCCCGCTTGACGAACGCATCGGTGACATGTTCGTGCATCCAGGCA
This sequence comes from Thiobacillaceae bacterium, assembly GCA_041736375.1. Lineage (GTDB taxonomy): Bacteria > Pseudomonadota > Gammaproteobacteria > Burkholderiales > Thiobacillaceae > Thiobacillus. The sequence continues at coordinate 1,728 of JBGSTQ010000095.1, read as the reverse complement.
CGGCCCGATTTTGTGCGCTTCGGCTTATGCATGCTGGCTATCGGCTAAAATCCACGCTCAGTTTAAGGAAAAAAGCATGAAATCCCTCAGCCCCGCGCAACGCCAGTTCCTCAAGGGCCTCGCCCACACTCTCCAGCCGGTCGTCATTATCGGCAATCAGGGCTTGACCCCTGCCGTGCACAAGGAAATCGAGCGCTCGCTGGCAGCGCACGAGCTTATCAAGATCAAGGCCGCCAGCGACGAGGCCGACACCCGACGCGCCTGGATGGAAGAGATTTGCGCAGCGGCCGGGGCCGCACCGGTGCAGCAAATCGGCAAGATTCTGGTGATTTACCGAACTGCCAAGCAGCCAGTGATCACGCTGCCGAAATAGGCAATCGCTCAGCGCGCCAGACCCGAGCGCCAGACCAGCAGCAGGCCGAGCGCGCTCTGGATCAGATAGAGGATGCTGGACACGCCGTGCCAGCGTGCGAAACGGTCGGCAAACACGCTCTGCATCACCGCCAGCGGCATTGCCTGGTCCTTGAGGCCCTGGAGGATGGGCTGGATGCCGAAATGCCCTGCCAGGGTCAGCGCCAGCATCGCCAGCACCACCCAGAAGAACAGCGTTTTGAGTGCTGCGCCGCCTTCGCGCGCGATGCGGTAGACCAGCAGATAGACCGCCGCACCGATGCCGATCCACGCCCCCACGGTGAACAGCTTGCCCGCCAGCATGCCGGCAAGCTGCTTGTCGTCGAGACTGGCGAACAGCACCGGCGCCGCCACATAACCCAGCGCCCACAGGCCGCCTACCCACAGCACCAGCACCGTGCCGGCGAGTCCGTCCCAGAAACGTTTCATGGCTTATTTGTACAGGACGTCGAGCACTTCGTACTGACGCACCCCGCCCGGCGCCTGGACGTCGACCGTGTCGCCGGCGTACTTGCCGATCAGCGCACGGGCGATGGGCGAGGAGACGGAAATCTGGCCCAGCTTGATGTCGGCCTCGTCGTCGCCGACGATCTGGTAGGTCACGGTCTCGCCGCTCTCCAGATCCTCGAGTTCGATGGTCGCACCAAAGACGATGCGGCCTTCGGCATCGACCGTGGCGGGATCGATGAGCTGGGCGTTGGAAAGCTTGGACTCGAGGTCGGCGATGCGTCCCTCGATGAAGCCCTGCTTCTCCTTGGCGGCATCGTACTCGGCGTTTTCCGACAGGTCGCCCTGCGCGCGCGCCTCGGCGATCGCCTGGATCACCGCGGGACGGTCCACCGCCTTCAGGCGGGTCAGCTCGGCGCGCAGCTTTTCGGCGCCTGCAACGGTCAGGGGAAATTTACTCACGGCACAACCTCTTCAATCAATGTAGCTGCTGGTGCAGCGACTGCAGGGAATAGACTTCCAGCCCGGCACCATGCTGCATGCCCATGCAGGCCGCGCGCGCACCCGCCAGGGTGGTGAAATACACGACGCGGCGCGCCAGCGCCTCGGCGCGGATGGCGTAGGAATCCTTCACCGCCTTCTTGTCCTCGACGACATTGACGATCAGATCGATGTCGCCGTTCTTGATCATGTCGACGATGTGCGGACGGCCTTCCTTGACCTTGTTGACGATCGCCACCGGTATGCCCGCGGACTCGATCGCCTGCGCCGTGCCGCGTGTGGCGACCAGATTGAAGCCAAGATCGCGCAGCGCCTGGGCGAGTTCGGCCACGACCACGCGGTCGCCCGAGCGCACGCTGACGAACGCGC
>JBGSTQ010000418.1:0-8469 GCA_041736375.1 Thiobacillaceae bacterium | reverse complement strand
TCGCCGCGCTGCGCCAGGCCGTTTCCCTCGATCCGCAGAATGCTGCGCCTGTTCTGGAGCTTGGCGTTCTGCTGCTCAACAGCGGCCGCGCGCAGGAGGCACTACCCTGCTTTGAACGCGCGTTGGCGCTGCAGCCCCGGTCAGTCCATGCTCATTTGCCGAGGGGGATTGCGTTGGAGCAGCTCGGCAGGCGTGGCGACGCCGCCGCTGCCTATCAGCAGGCTATCGCTCTGGCACCCGGCAACGCCGAAGCGCACGCGCGCCTCGGCGTGTTGCTGAGGATGCAGCAGAAGCTGCCGGAGGCGGCCGCACGTTTCCGCAAGGCTGCCAAGCTGGCGTCGAATACCAGCCTTGGCCGCTTGTGCGAAGCCTACGCCCTGATGGCTGAAGGATCGGTTGAGCAGGCGCTCTCGGCATTGCGCCGCATCGTCGCCCTTGAACCCCGGAATGCCACCGCTCAGGCCGCCTTCGGGAAGCTGCTGGCTGAGTCGGGTAATCCGGAGGAGGCCTGGGTGGCGTTCGAGAACGCTATTCGACTCGAACCGCGCATGGCGGGACACTATTACGACCTTGTGCGTATCCGGCCGCTTGGCGAGGCCGACCGCCCATTGCTGCAGCGGATGCACGATCTATCGCAGCGCGGCGACCTGACCGACATCCAGCGCATCATGCTGGAGTTGGCGATAGGAAAGGCCTACGACGACCTTGGCGATCCGCAGCGTGCGATGCAGCATTATCTGCAGTCCAATGCCAGGAAAGGACGGCTTCACCCTCTCGATCGCGGCATGATCCGCAATACGGTGGACTGGGCGATACGCACTTTCACTCCTGACTATTTCGCGGAGCGGGCCGATGCCGGATCGCCGGATCCGACACCGCTTTTGATCCTGGGGATGCCGCGCTCCGGGACCACGCTGGTCGAGAGTATTCTGGCACGCCACGACAAGGTCGCTGCCGGTCAGGAACTGTTGTTCTGGGGCCGGGTGGGGCGACCAATGGCCGCGTCGGGAAGCACTCCCCCCAGGGAGTCGTTGCGCGAAACTGCCGCCCAGTTCCTCGAGGTATTGCGCGGCATTGCGGACGCGCCGCATGTCACCGATAAGAAGCCCGAGAATTTTTTCTGGGCCGGGCTGATTCATGCGGTTTTCCCGCAGGCCCGCATCGTCCATTGCAGACGCGATCCGCTTGACACCTGTATGTCGATCATTTCGAATTTCTTTGTTCCGCGATCAGAGTTCTCAACCGAACCGTCCGACCTGGTTTTCTTCTATCGCGAGTACGAGCGATTGATGGCGCACTGGCGTTCTGTCCTGCCTGCGGATCGCTTCATGGAAGTGGATTACGAGACTCTGGTTGCCGACCCGGAGCCCACGATTCGCCGCCTGCTCGATTTTTGTGGACTGGAGTGGGAGGAGGCCTGCCTGCATCCGGAGCATGGTGCCCGTACGGTCAATACCGCGAGCCTGTGGCAGGTACGCCGACCCATCTCCAAGGGCTCGGTCGGGCGCTGGCGACGCTATGAGCCATGGCTTGGCGAACTTGCCTCGCTGCGTCAGGAGCATTCGGTCTAAGCGCCGGCCGCATCGAGGTTGTTTTGTTTCAAGGCCTGATTCTGATGCCTCGGTTCAGGTTGTGGTTGCATTCCCCGTGCAACTTCATAGTCTGAACACAAGCCAGCTTGTTCAACGTGAAGGGGGTCGATCATGAGCATCGCAAAAACTATCGAAGTCACGGCCAGTTCCAAAAAGAGTTGCGATGACGCGCTCAAGCAGGGCATCGCGAAGGCGGCCGAGTCTTTGGAAAACATCACCGGCGCCTGGGTGATGGATCAGAGCGTGAAAGTTAACAAGGGCAAGATTGTCGAGTACACCGTCAGGATGAAGCTGACCTTTGTCCTGAAGTGAATTGGTCGTGAGCGATTGGCACGGTTGGCTGACCGTGCCTGTGCCTTTGCCGTTGTTTGACTCGGCGGGTTTCCTCCAACTGCTTCCCGGAGGGTAGGGCAAGCCTGTAGCGGGTCCGGTTGCGGGTCGTGCCGGAGATTTCCCCCATCCATTTCCTGGCCGCATAATGCGCGCTGCGTTTTGGCCGTCTCGGCGGCAGTCTGAGTTCATGCCCAATCTCCCTTACTGGCGCCTGTCCGGTTTCTATTTCTTCTATTTCGCCTTCGTCGGCGCGATGGCGCCGTTCTGGGGGCTTTACCTCAAGTCGCTGGCGTTCAACGCCCTGCAGATCGGCGTGTTGATGTCGCTGCTGCAGGTGATGCGGATTTTCGCGCCGAACATCTGGGGGCATATCGCCGACCGCACCGGCAAGAAGGTGCGCATCGTGCAGGGGGCGGCGCTGGGCAGCGTGGTGGCCTTCGCCGGGGTATTTTTCGGCTCCGGATTCTGGTGGATGTTCGTCGTGATGGCCGCACTGAGCTTTTTCTGGAGTGCGTCGCTGCCGCTGGTCGAGGCGATGACGCTGTCGCATCTGGGCGAGCGCATCGACGCCTACGGGCGCATCCGCCTGTGGGGCTCGATCGGCTTCATCGTCATGGTGGTGGGGCTGGGTTATGTGTTCGACCATTACCCCATCAGTTGGCTGCCGTGGGCGGTTCTGGTGGTGATGCTGGGAATCGTCGCTTTCGCCCGGGTGATCCCCGAAGCGGTCAGCCTGCCGCACGCCAGCGACCACATCCCGGTGTGGGAGGTGCTGAAACGGCCCGAGGTGGCGTCGCTGCTGGCCGCCTGTCTGTTGATGGCGGTGACGCACGGCCCGTACTACACCTTCTATTCCATCTATCTGGTCGACCACGGCTACGACAAGTCAACGGTGGGCTGGCTCTGGGCGCTCGGGGTCCTGTGCGAAATCGGAATTTTCCTCATCATTCCGCGTCTCTTCGCGCGGGTGACGCCGCGCCGGCTGATCCTGGCGAGCTTTGCGCTGGCGGTGCTGCGCTTCCTGCTGATCGCCTGGGGGGTGGAATCGGCCTGGGTGGTGTGGGGGGCGCAGACGCTGCACGCCTTCACCTTCGGTACCTATCACGCGGCGGCGGTGGCGCTGATCCACGCGCATTTTCGCGGCCGCCACCAGGCGCGCGGGCAGGCGCTCTACACCAGTTTGTCCTACGGCGTCGGTGGCACCATCGGCGGCTTGGCCAGCGGGCTGACCTGGGACACGCTGGGGTCGGCATGGACCTTTACCCTGGCCGCCGTGAGTGCGGCGATGGCGTGGGCGGTGTATGCCGTCTGGGGAAAAACAAAACCCGTGCTAGCAGCCCCCAAGCTATGAAATAATCAGCGTTTTACGCGCTGTTACCGCTTATTTCGTATGTCTGGCCAGACCCTGTTCAAGAAACTCTGGGACGCCCATGTCGTCCATGTCGAGCCCGACGGCACCACGCTGCTGTATATCGACCGCCACCTGGTGCACGAAGTCACCAGCCCGCAGGCGTTCGAAGGTCTGAAGCTCGCCCACCGCAAGCCACGCCGGGTCGACGCGGCGATCGCCGTGCCCGACCACAACGTGCCGACCACCGACCGCTCGCTTGGCATCGCCGACCCGATTTCGCGCCTCCAGGTTGAAACGCTTGACGCCAACTGCGCCGAGTACGGCATCAGGGAATTCAGGATGGACGATATCCGCCAGGGCATCGTCCATGTCATCGGCCCGGAGGAAGGGCTGACCCTGCCCGGCATGACCGTGGTATGCGGCGACTCCCACACTTCGACCCACGGCGCCTTCGGCGCGCTGGCGTTCGGCATCGGCACCTCCGAGGTCGAGCACGTTCTGGCAACGCAATGCCTGTGGCAAAAGCCGTCGAAGACGATGCTGGTCAAGGTCGAGGGTGCGCTTGGCAGAGGCGTCACCGCCAAGGACATCGCGCTGGCCGTCATCGGCGAGATCGGCACCGCCGGCGGCACCGGCTACGCGCTGGAATTCGGCGGCTCGGCAATCCGCACGCTGTCGATGGAAGGCCGCATGACCCTGTGCAACATGGCGATCGAGGCGGGTGCTCGCGCCGGCATGGTGGCGGTTGACCAGACCACGATCGATTACGTCAAAGGGCGCCCGTTCGCGCCCAGGGGCGCAGCGTGGGACAAAGCGGTGGCGTGGTGGAACACTCTTCATTCGGATGCGGATGCGGTATTCGACCACGTCGTCGAACTCGATGCCGCGACGATCGAGCCGCAGGTGACCTGGGGGACCTCGCCTGAAATGGTGACCACGATCACTGGCCGCGTGCCGGATCCGGCCGACGCGCCGAGCCCGGTCAAGCAGCAGGACTGGACGCGCGCCCTCGAATACATGGGGTTGCATGCGGGGACGCCGGTCGCGGAGATCGCGGTGGACAAGGTGTTTATCGGCTCCTGCACCAATTCCCGAATCGAGGACTTGCGCGAAGCCGCCAGCGTGGCCAAGGGCCGCAAGGTCGCACCCGGCGTCAAGCTGGCGATGGTGGTTCCGGGTTCCGGCCTGGTCAAACAGCAGGCCGAGGCCGAAGGCCTGGACAGCATTTTCATCGAGGCGGGCTTCGAGTGGCGTGAACCTGGCTGCTCGATGTGCCTGGCGATGAACGCCGACCGCCTGGAGCCGGGCGAGCGCTGCGCCTCGACCTCGAACCGCAATTTCGAAGGCCGCCAGGGGCAGGGCGGTCGCACCCATCTGGTCAGCCCAGCCATGGCCGCAGCTGCGGCGTGCGCCGGACATTTCGTAGATGTACGCAATTTTTGAGGAAGAGCACCATGAAACCGATGATCGCCGTATTGATTACCGCAGCCCTGACACTGGCAGGCTGCAACACGATAGAGGGGATGGGAGAGGATATCCAGAAGGCTGGCGAATCGATCGAGAAGGCTGCCAAATAGTCAATGCAGGCTTTTAGCACCCTTGACGGGCTGGTGGTGCCGCTCGACCGCGCCAACGTCGACACCGATGCCATCATTCCCAAGCAGTTCCTGAAGTCGATCAAGCGGGCCGGCTTCGGCCCCAACCTGTTCGACGAATGGCGCTACCTCGACCACGGCGAGCCGGGCATGGACCCTGCCACGCGGAAGCCCAACCCTGGGTTCGTGCTGAATTTCCCGCGCTACAGGGGGGCGAGCGTGCTGCTGGCGCGTGACAACTTCGGTTGCGGTTCGAGCCGCGAGCACGCGCCGTGGGCCTTGGAAGACTATGGTATTCGCGCCATCATCGCGCCGTCCTACGCCGACATCTTCTACAACAACTGCTTCAAGAACGGCATCCTGCCGATCGTGCTCGATGCCGCGGTGGTCGATCGCCTGTTCCGCGAATGCGACGCCAGCGAGGGCTACCGACTCAATGTCGATCTCGACCGGCAGACCGTGACCACGCCCGGTGGCGCGGTGCTGGCGTTCGAGGTCGACGGCGGGCGCAAGCACCGTTTGCTGAACGGCCTGGATGACATTGGTCTGACCCTGTTGCAGGCCGACAAGATCAAAGCGTATGAAGAACGGCGCAAGCAGACAGCGCCCTGGCTATTTAGTGGATCACAACAATGAAGATTGCAGTTCTGCCGGGTGACGGCATCGGTCCAGAAATCGTCGCGCAGGCGGTGAAGGTGCTGGAGGCTATGCGGGTTGAAGGCGCCAGTATCGAAATGGAAAGCGCACCCATTGGAGGTGCGGGCTACGACGCGGCCGGCGACCCGCTGCCGGAGGCGACGCTGAAACTTGCGCGCGAAGCCGATGCAGTGCTGCTCGGTGCCGTCGGAGGACCGCAGTACGACACGCTTGACCGCCCGCTGCGCCCCGAGCGCGGTCTGTTGCGCATCCGCAAGGAGCTGAATCTGTTCGCCAACCTGAGGCCGGCGCTGCTGTATCCCGAGCTCGCTTCAGCCTCCTCGCTGAAGCCCGAGGTGGTCTCCGGCCTCGACCTCATGATCGTGCGCGAACTCACCGGCGACGTCTATTTCGGTCAGCCGCGCGGCATCGAAGTCAGGAATGGCGAGCGCGTCGGCTTCAACACCATGCTGTATTCGGAATCCGAAGTGCGCCGCGTGGCGCATGTGGCTTTCGGCATCGCGATGAAGCGCGGCAGGAAGCTGTGCTCGGTGGAAAAGGCCAACGTGCTGGAATGCTCCGAACTGTGGAAGGAAGTGATGATCGAGGTGTCGAAGGACTACCCTGAGGTCGCGCTCTCCCACATGTACGTCGACAACGCCGCGATGCAGCTGATCCGCGCGCCCAAGCAGTTCGACACCATTGTTACCGGCAATATATTCGGCGATATCCTGTCCGATGCGGCGTCGATGCTGTCGGGATCGATCGGCATGCTGCCGTCGGCCTCGCTGGACGAGCACAACAAGGGCATGTACGAGCCGATCCACGGTTCCGCGCCCGACATCGCCGGCAAGAACCTGGCGAATCCGCTGGCCACCATCCTCTCGGTGGCGATGATGTACCGCTACACTTTCGCCGATCTGGCGACCGCCGACCGCATCGAGGGCGCGGTGAAGAAGGTGATCGCGCAGGGCCTGCGCACCGGCGACATCTGGACCGAAGGCACGCGGAAAGTGTCCTGCAGCGAGATGGGCGACGCGGTGGTGGCAGCACTCTAGGATTTAGGAAATTGGATCTAGGATTCAGGAATTTAGGGGTCAGGATTCAGGGATCAGGATTCAGGGGTGGTGCGGGCAAAGCCCGCGCCTTATACATTGCGCGGCCTCGGGCCGCTCATTCCCTGGCCCCTGAATCCTGACCCCTGGTCCCTCACACGGAGAGACGACATGATGAAAGTAGGACTGATCGGCTGGCGCGGCATGGTGGGTTCCGTGCTGATGGGCCGGATGCGGGAAGAACGCGATTTCAACCACATCGACCCGGTGTTCTTCACCACTTCGAACGTCGGCGGCAGAGGGCCCGACATCGGTCGCGAGGTGCCGTCCCTGAAGGACGCCAACAGTATCGACGACCTGAAGCTGTGCGACACCATCATCACCTGCCAGGGCGGTGACTACACGAAGGAGATCTATCCGAAGCTGCGCGCAGCGGGCTGGAGCGGCTACTGGATCGACGCCGCCTCGACGCTCAGGATGAAGGACGAGGCCATCATCATCCTCGACCCGGTCAACAAGGATGTCATCCAGGACGGCATCGCCCATGGCGTCAAGACCTACGTCGGCGGCAACTGCACGGTGTCGCTGATGCTGATGGCGATGGGCGGGCTGTTCGATGCCGGGCTGGTGGAGTGGGTCTCGCCGATGACCTACCAGGCGGCTTCCGGCGCTGGCGCGCGCAACATGCGCGAGCTGATCCAGCAGATGGGTGCGGTGCATACCGAGGTGATGGACCTGATCGGCGACCCGGCCTCGGCGATTCTCGAGATCGATCGCAAGGTGGCAGAGTTTATCCGGTCCGACCGCTATCCGACCGACGCCTGGCCGGTGCCCTTGGCCGGCAACCTGATCCCGTGGATCGACGTCGCCCTAGAATCAGGCCAGTCGAAGGAAGAATGGAAGGCGCAGGTCGAGGCCAACAAGATCATGCGACGCAGCGACAATCCGATTCCCATCGATGGTCTGTGCGTGCGCGTCGGCGCGATGCGCTGCCATTCGCAGGCGCTCACCATCAAGCTGACGAAGGACGTGCCGCTGGCCGACATCCACAGCCTGATCGCCGCGCATAACCCATGGGTGAAAGTGGTGCCGAACGACCGCGAGATCACCATGCGCGAACTGACTCCGGCGGCCGTCACCGGCACGCTCACCGTGCCGATCGGCCGGATGCGCAAGCTCAACATGGGTCCGCAGTACCTGGCCGCGTTCACGGTCGGCGATCAGCTGTTGTGGGGGGCGGCGGAACCGCTGCGCCGCATGCTGCGTATCCTGCTGGAAGCCGCCTGAGCCGTGGAGTTTTGCTCATGGAACTTGATCTGGTGCGGTTTATGCTCTAAAGATTGCGCCCGGTGAGCCGTCAATAATGGCGTCAAGGATTCAACAGCCCCGCTAGATCGGGGCAAACAGGGAGAAACGGGATGAAATTGAAGCGCTTCACCACCCAACTGGCAGCTGCGGGCTTGATCGCCTTGCCACTGATGGCGCATGCCGCGGGCCTGGGCAAGCTGTCGGTGACCTCTGCACTGGGGCAGCCGTTGTCAGCGGAAATCGAACTGTTTGCCGCCGACCAGGCGGAGCTCGAAAGCCTGTCGGCCAGTCTGGCTTCGGACCAGGCGTTTCGCGATGCGCGGGTCGAATATTCCCCCATCCTGTCCGGCCTGCGCTTCGAAGTCGAGAAGAAGGCCGGCAACAAGGCGGTTCTGAAAGTGACCTCCAGCCGGCCTGTCAACGATCCCTTCATCGACATGCTGGTCGAACTCAACTGGGCGTCTGGTCGGCTGGTGCGCGAATACACTTTGTTGCTCGATCCGCCCAGTGCCGGTGTCCAGCAGAAGCTTGCCCCGGTGGTGGTGGCGCCTGTCGCGACTCAAGCGCCCGCCGCCAAGGCGGCGGCGACGAAGCCCGCA
>JBGSTQ010000361.1:0-8332 GCA_041736375.1 Thiobacillaceae bacterium | reverse complement strand
TGGACGGCGCGCTGCCGATCCGCGCCGCCGGCAGCCTGATCGGCGCGGTCGGGGTCTCGGGGGCGCCCGGCGGGGACAAGGACAGAGCCTGCGCCGCCGAAGCCCTCAGGAAAGTCGAAGAGCGGCTGGAATTTACCCTTTAGCAGCCTGCTGGTCGGTTCCGCCGGTCGGGTGACAAGCCTGCCCCCTGACGGCTAGTGCGTGGTTGTTGGCGCATACGACTCCACATGGGCTTCAGCCCATAGTGGATCGGAGTCCTTTAGGGCATACGACTCCACATGGGCTTCCACCCTAAAGGGTACAAGAGCCCATAGTGGATCGGAGTCCTTTAGGGCTTTAGCGCCTCTACCACCACGGCCTGCCCCTTGCGGGTAGTGCGTGGTTGTTGGCGCTTTAGCGCCTCTACTACCACGGCCTGCCCCTTGCGGGTAGTGCGTGGTTGTTGGCGCTTTAGCGCCTCTACTACCACGGCCTGCCCCTTGCGGGTAAAATGCCCCGGTTACGCATTCTCAATTACCTGTACAGGGAGTCCCAGCATGTCCAAGAAACATCCCGTGATCGCGGTGACGGGTTCGTCCGGCGCCGGCACCACGACCGTCAAGCGCGCATTCGAGCACATTTTTCTGCGCGAGCAGGTCAACGCGGCGGTAATCGAGGGCGACAGCTTCCACAGCCTGTCGCGCGTCGATTTCAAGGAAGCGGTGAAAAAAGCCGAAGCCGAGGGCAACAAGCACTTCAGCCACTTCGGCCCGCAGGCCAACCACTTCGACAAGCTGGCCGAACTGTTCAGGACCTACGGCGAAACCGGCGGCGGCAAGAAGCGCTATTACATCCACAGCGACGAAGAAGCCGACCTGCACAATAAGCGCCTCAACACCAGCCTCAACCCCGGCGAGTTCACCCCGTGGGAAGATGTGCCGGCCGGTTCCGACGTTCTCTTCTACGAGGGCCTGCACGGCCTGGTGAAGACCGATGACGTCGACGTCTCCAAGCACGTCGACCTCGGTATCGGCGTGGTGCCCATCGTCAACCTCGAATGGATCCAGAAGATCCATCGCGACGGCGCCGAGCGCGGCTATTCCGCCGACGTCATCGTCGACACCATCCTGCGCCGCATGCCAGACTACGTGCACTACGTCACCCCGCAGTTCTCGCGCACCGACATCAACTTCCAGCGGGTGTCCACCGTCGACACCTCCAACCCCTTCATCACGCGCGACATTCCGACCCCGGATGAAAGCTTCATCGTCATTCGTTTCCGCGACCCGAAGGGCGTCGACTTTCCCTACCTGCTCAACATGATCTGCAACTCCTTCATGTCGCGCCGCAACACCATCGTCGTTCCCGGCGGCAAGATGGGCTTCGCCATGGAATTGATCCTGGCGCCGATCATCCAGGACATGATCGCCAACAAGAACAAGTAAAAACCCTTGCTGCAAACACGAAGGGCGGCTTCACGGCCGCCCTTCGTGTTTCCGCCATCCGGCACCGCCTAGCGCTTGCCCTGAGTGGCGCCCTTGGCTTTTGGCGAAGCCAACAGGTATACCTGGCCACCCTGCACCCGTTCGCCCGGCATGGGGTAGTGCGCCTGCATGTTGCCGAGGTAGTAGCGGCGGCCCGCCTCATGCCAGCTCGCATTGGCAACGATGTCGGTGACGTCGATTACGCCGGAATTCTCTTCATCCTGGGTCAGAAACCCGGGGCTACCCGGCAGGAAGCGGGCGCGGTCGGATTCGAATATCTGTCCCGCCTTGCCGGTCTTCGGGTCGAACGTCCAGATCTTGGCGATATAGGCGCTGTTGCCCGGATCTTCCTGGATGAGGAGCTTGCCATCGTTGTCGACCACCAGGTTGTCGAAGGAACGTGCCACCTCACCGTCAGTCCCGACGAGCGATGCGGAATCGAGCAGCATTTGCACGCTGCCACCGGTCGGGTTGTTGATCGAATCGAAAGTGAACTTGTACAGTCTGGCCGACTGGCCGCTGCGGCCGGTGGTCACCCAGTAGAAGACCCTGGGGTTCCGGCTGTCCCAGTGGCCATCTTCCGGACGGGCAAACTCGGTGACCCCGGCTTTGACCGACTCGGCCTGCAGCACGGCGCCGGTGCCGGCAGCATGACGGGACAGGTCCTCGAGCTCGAACCTGCCGTTGATGGCCCCGGCGTTTTCCAGCGTCACCCCGCCGTGGGCGTAGTTCGTTCCGCCGTCGGTGACCTTGACGCCATACAGCTTGCCGGGTTGCAGGCCGGCTTTCTCGACCGAGTTGCCATGGGTTGTCTTGTCGCCGACGTAGAGGTAGACCTGCCCCGGGCTGGAATCATCCAGACCGACCACCAGCGTCTTGTCGCCGGCGTTGGGGTGCGCCACCGAGTTTTCCCGCGAGAACTTGCCGAGGTAGGGCAGCTCGTAGGCGGTGCCCCTTTCGTCGCCGGTGACGAGGGTAGCGAAGGCGCGGCCTTCGGCGCCAGCCTCTTCGCCCTTCATGAGGATGCGGCCACTGTAGCCCCTGCCGGACGCCGGATTGAAGAAAGCGGTCCTGGCCGGCAGGTCGGCGGAACAGAAGTGCTTGAACCGGGTGGCGCCGGTGCTGTCGACGAACCCCGTGTTGTTCCAGGTCATGACACGCGTGATCAGATCTTCGCCCCGTCTGACCTGCAGGCTGTCCAGATGGATCGTCCATTGCGACACGAAGGCGCCGGTCTGGCCATGCGCGCGGGCAACGCCCGAAGCAGCGCCGAGCTCATGGCTGACGAAGAAGGTCATGAAGGCCTTGTCGGCGACGTACTCGCCGTTCTCCGCGAACCTGCCCGGCAGGGCACCCATGCCGTCGGGAAGGCCGACCAGGCGATAGGGCACGTCCCTGGCGGAATCGCCCACGCTGATGAGCGAAGTCACTTCCCAGCCGGGTGCGGTCGGCACAACGTAGGGAGTCTGCGAGCTTTGCGGGCCGGTGGTGGTCTGGGCCTGGACGGCGATGGAGGCCAGCGCGAGGCTGACGCCAAGAAAAAAAGGGATGAGCTTGAGCATCGCGGCCCGGCTCACACCACGGCGAACCCCACCAGGGCGATCTCGTCGCCGTCCTTGATCGGCGCGGACTTTTCGGCGAACTGCTTGTTCACCGTGACATTGAGCTTGGGATTGCCGAGCAGCATCTTTTTCCACATTTCGCCGCGCCTGGACAGCACGAACAGCAGGCGCTCGACGTCGGTCACGTCGGGCGGCAGCTTGATTTCGTCGGAGGCCATGCCGAGCGTGTCCACCAGGTCGCCAAAAAACAGGATTTTCACCATCTGTAGCCCCTTATAATTCGTCATTGACCGCCCGATTTTACCCCCGTATGTCCACCCACCTGCTGGAAAACCTCAACCCCGAACAGCGCGCTGCCGTCACCCTTCCGCACGAATCGGCGCTGATTCTGGCCGGTGCCGGTTCGGGCAAGACACGGGTGCTGACCACGCGCATCGTCTGGCTGATCCAGACCGGTCAGGTATCGCCGCACGGCATCCTCGCGGTGACCTTCACCAACAAGGCGGCGAAGGAAATGCTGACGCGCATCTCGTCGATGCTGCCGATCAACACGCGAGGGATGTGGGTCGGCACCTTCCACGGCCTCGCCAACCGCCTGCTGCGCACCCATTACCGCGAGGCGGGACTGCCGCAGTCGTTCCAGATCCTCGATTCGCAGGACCAGCTGTCGGCGATCAAGCGGCTGATGAAGTCGCTGAACGTCGACACCGAGAAATACGAACCGAAGAAGGTGCAGTGGTTCATCAACAGTCACAAGGAAGCCGGGCGGCGCGCGCGCGATGCCGAGGCCTTCGACGAATATTCGATGCGGCTGGCCGAACTGTTCGAAGCCTACGACGCGCAGTGCCAGCGCGAAGGGGTGGCGGACTTTCCCGAACTGCTGCTGCGTTCCTACGAACTGCTCTACCGCAACGAGCCGCTACGCCGGCATTACCAGGAGCGCTTCAGGCACATCCTGATCGACGAATTCCAGGACACCAACACCCTGCAGTACCGCTGGCTGAAGCTGTTCGCCGGGCCGCACACGGCGCTGTTCGCGGTCGGCGACGACGACCAATCGATCTATGCCTTCCGCGGCGCCAACACCGCCAACATGGCCGAGTTCGAGCGCGAATTCGCGCACGGCAATGTCATCAAGCTGGAGCAGAACTACCGCAGCCACGGCCACATCCTCACTGCCGCCAACACCCTAATCGCGCAGAACGCGTACCGTCTCGGCAAGAACCTGTGGACCGCGGAAGGCGATGGCGAGCCGATCCGTGTGTTCGAGGCCTACTCCGACCAGGACGAAGCGAGCTTTGTGGTCGACGAGGTGAAGACGCTCAACCGCGAAGGCGTGGCACTGTCCGACATGGCGCTGCTGTACCGTTCCAACGCGCAGTCGCGGGTGCTGGAGCATGCGCTGTTCTCGGCCCACGTCCCCTATCGCGTCTACGGCGGGCTGCGCTTCTTCGAGCGCCAGGAGATCAAGCATGCGCTGGCCTATCTTCGACTACTGACCAATCCCGAAGACGACGGCGCGTTCCTGCGCGTGGTCAACTTCCCCACCCGCGGCATCGGCGCACGCACCCTGGAGCTGTTGTCCGAAACCGCCGCGCGGTCTGGCACAAGCCTGTGGCAGGCGGCATGTACCCAAAAGGGCACAAGCACCAGCGGCGGCAAGGTCGCAGGATTCGCCAGACTGATCGAGGACATCAAGCAGGCCACGCGCGACCTGCCGCTTGCGGAGGTGATCGATCACGTCATCGAGGCGTCGGGCCTGGCGGACTACTACCGCGCCGACAAGGAAGGCGCCGACCGGCTGGAGAACCTCAACGAACTCGTCAACGCCGCCGCCCTGTTTTCGGAGGAAGCCGGCGCTGTGGAGGCGTTGGGTTCCGAGACATCGCCCGAGACGCCGGTCTCCCCCGACACGACCCCGTCCGAGCTGGATCGTTTTCTCGCCCACGCCGCGCTGGAAGCCGGCGAGCACCAGGCCGAGGCCGGACGCGACGCGCTCCAGCTGATGACGGTGCACGCGGCCAAGGGTCTGGAATTCCACGCCGTGTTCATCACCGGTCTGGAGGAAAGCCTGTTCCCGCACGAACAGAGCGCCAACGAGGAAAACGGCCTGGAAGAGGAACGCCGGCTGATGTATGTGGCGATCACGCGCGCACGGCGGCGCCTGTATCTGTCGCATGCGCAGTCGCGCATGCTGCACGGGCAGATCCGCTACGGCCTGCCGTCACGCTTCCTCAATGAACTGCCGGAACAGGTGCTGCTGCATCTCAACCGTCGCAGCGAACCCGCCTATTCATCGGGCTACAGCACGCCGGCGCCGATGCCGCGCAGCCGGCTTGAAAGCGGCAACGACACCGGCTACAAGGTCGGCCAGAGCGTTGCCCACGCCAAATTCGGCACCGGCATCATCATCGACTTCGAGGGGCGCGGTCCGGACGCGCGGGTCCAGGTCAAATTTCGCGACGCCGGCACCAAATGGCTGGCGCTGGCTTACGCCAAGCTGTCAGCTGCCTGAGTCGGCGTCCTGACCCAGGGGCACGACACTATCAGCTGCGGCCGCCGCATCGTCCGCCCACACCGCGAATATCGCCTGATACGAGGCATACAGCGACCCGAACAGAATCGGCATCGCCACCAGCAGGCCCAGCAGCATCGGCACCAAGGCGGCAACGAACAGCAACAGACCGAGCACCAGGCCGTTCACCAGCATCGCCGCCCAGTTCTTCAGCAACGCACGCAGACTCACCAGCAGGGCCAGGACCGGGCGGGCTTGACCGAACAGGATCAGCGCCGGCGCGAACCAGGTCGCCATGATCAGCGGGGTGAACAGGGCCAGTCCGGTGAGAACGGCGGGCATGGCCTGATTCATCATCGCCTGCATCTCTTCCGGACTTGCGCCCGACTTCGCCGCCTCCATCACCGCCTGCGGGTCGAAGCCCATACCGAGCATGATCCTGCCGATCAGCAGCGTGCCGATCATTTGCACCGCCCCTACCGTCATCAGCGCAATGGACGGGCCCCGCACCCCGGCGAGGAAATGCGGCAGTTCGAGTTCCTGTTCGCTGTCGATCGCCCGATAGGCCGCCATGAAGCCCGCCACCATCAGCGGCGATGCCAGTTCGGTCAGCGCACTGCCGACTACCGGAATCAGGCTCAGGGCCATGACGATGCCGAACAGCAGGCCAAACGCGGCTGACAGCAGCAGGGGGGTTTTGCGGTACAGGCGAAAGCCCTCGACCACCCATTGCATGCCCTGGCTGGGGGGAAGCTTGCGCGGAATGTCCTGATTGTCGGGTGTACTCATGCAGAGCGCCTCAAGCACCGCGGGATCACCATCAGAATTCCTTGATCACCCACATGGGTGGGCGCAAGCCTGATTCATGACTGTCGTATTGAACGAAATGGCCGTCACCGCGCGGGTCGATGAGATAGTAGGGCTTGCCGACGCGGGGAGTGATTTTCAGCATGTAGAGCCTGCCCCGGATCCGGTATTCCTCGACCTGGCCTTCGCCGCTTGGCTTGATCGTGATCTCCGGTACGTCATCTTCGATCGGCGCACCATCCGGAACAGGAACCAGATCGGGAGGCTGATCCGACGGCGCTTGAGCGATAGCAAGGCCACTGGCCAGCAGGGCTGCAATCAAGACGGTGTAACGCATAACAGACTCCCAACAAAAGAACAATTTCAGCATAGCTCACAAATTGAGCTGAATTTCGCGCTCGGCCGGCGACGGCATGAAGCCGCGTTTTTCGTAGTGACTGAAGATGGCTTCGAGCACTTCCTCGGGGTGGTCAATGACGTGCATCAGGTCGATATCCTCGGGCGCGATCATGCCTTCGGCGATCAATGAGGCGCGCACCCAGTCGGTCAGCCCCGCCCAGAATTTCGAGCCGACCAGGATGATCGGAATGCTCGCGATCTTCTTCGTCTGCACCAGGGTCAGCGCCTCGAACAGCTCGTCCAGGGTGCCGAAACCGCCAGGCATGACGACATAGGCCGCGGCGAACTTGACGAACATGACCTTGCGCGCGAAGAAATGCTGGAAGGTCTGGCTGATGTCCTGATAGGCGTTGGAGCTCTGTTCGAACGGCAGCTGGATGTTGAGTCCGACGCTCGGCGATTTGCCGAAGTAGGCGCCCTTGTTGGCCGCTTCCATGATTCCGGGACCGCCGCCGGAGATGACCGAAAAACCGGCGTCCGAAAGCTTGCGCGCGATGTCCTCGGTGAGCATGTAATTAGGATGGTCGGGTGCGGTGCGCGCGCTGCCGAAAACCGAGACGGCCGGACGGATCGAGGCCAGGCGCTCGGTCGCCTCGACGAACTCTGACATAATCCCGAGCATTCGCCAGGACTCGCGCGCCGAATAACCAATCTCCTCCGCCCGGCGCGGATCGGCTGTAACTGGCAGTTTATCCAGATGCATATGGACGCCTCGTGAACGATTCCAGAAAAACGCTTTTGTTGGTGGACGGATCGTCCTATCTCTACCGCGCCTTCCACGCCCTGCCCGACCTGCGCAATCGCAAGGGCGAGCCCACCAGCGCGATCTACGGCGTGCTGGCCATGCTGCGGCGGCTGCAGAAGGACTACGCGGCGGATTATATCGCCTGCGTCTTCGACCCCAAGGGAAAAACCTTTCGTGACGAGATGTACCCGGAATACAAGGCGCATCGTCCGCCGATGCCCGAGGATCTGGGCTGCCAGATCGAGCCGCTGTTCGAGGCGATCCGTGCCGAGGGCTGGCCGCTGGTGATCGTCGACGGCGTCGAGGCGGACGACGTCATCGGCACCCTGGTGAAGGAAGCCGAGCGCCACGACGTCCGCAGCATCGTCTCCACCGGCGACAAGGACATGGCGCAGCTGGTCAACCCCCATGTCAGCCTGATCAACACCATGAGCAGCGAAACCCTCGATGTTCCCGGGGTGGCCGCCAAGTTCGGCGTGCCGCCCGAGCGCATCGTCGATTACCTCGCCCTCATCGGCGACGCCGTGGACAACGTTCCCGGCGTCGACAAGGTCGGGCCGAAGACCGCGGTGAAGTGGCTGGCGCAGTACGACAGCCTCGACAACATCCTCGCCCATGCCAGCGAGATCAAGGGGGTGGTCGGCGACAACCTGCGCCGGGTCCTCGACTGGCTGCCGCAGGCGCGTCAGCTGCTGACGATCAAGACCGATGTCGACCTGCCATTCGATCTGGACGAGCTGATCCGCCGGCCGCCGGATCGCGATGCCTTGCGCACCTTGTACGACCGCTTCGATTTCCGCACCTGGCTGCGCGAGTTGGACAACGCCGCCGACGCTCCGGC
>JBGSTQ010000030.1:0-6248 GCA_041736375.1 Thiobacillaceae bacterium | reverse complement strand
GATGTCGCCCAGCCCCACCGCGTTGCGCGACGCGATTTCGGGCGTTGCCGGATCCACATTCAGCAGCACGCCGATGAATACCGACAACACCATCGCGGTCGCAATCCCGGCCAGTGCCGTCAGGAGCGCGTGCCGAAGCAGTGCCAGGTCACCCAGGGCCGTCGCGAGCGCCAACGCAACGTTCGGCCCGAGCAGGGGCGCAATCACCATCGCGCCGATGATGATGGCCACACTGTTGTAATACAGACCCACGGCCGCCACGATGGTGGACAAGACAACCATGGTCAGAAAGACCCGCGTACACCGCGCGGCAGCCTTGATGTCTTCGTACAACTCCTCCCGGCCGATCCGCTCGGGAGACTTTTCCTCCGTGGCGGACGGTTCCGGCTCGTCGCGCGGCAAGGTCGCCTCGACCGCCAGAATCACCACCCGGTCTCCTTCTTTGCCGGCGTAGCGTTCCCCCAGCAGATCCAGCACCGCCTCGCTCTGTTCAGCCTCCAGCAGAATCCGCACCAGTATTTCCCCGTCCGACAATCGGAGTTGCCGGTGTTCGAGCACCGTGTGTTCCTTGAGAAGCTCGCGGATTTCCTCGCTGTCCTTCTCCGGCAACACCATCTCGATCAATCGCAGCGCCATCGTGGCGTCATCCTTTCCATTTCCAGTCGCGGATCTCCGGCATGTCCTCACCGTGTTTTTCAATATAGGCCTTGTGATCGAGCAGCTTGTCGCGCAGATGCTGTTTGGCGTAGGCGGCGCGCGAACCCAGGCTCGGCACCCGGTCGATCACGTCGCCGGCCAGATGGAAGCGATCCAGATCGTTCAGTACGGTCATGTCGAAAGGCGTGGTGGTGGTGCCGTTTTCCTTGTAGCCGCGGACGTGGAGGTTGGGGTGGTTGGTGCGGCGGTAAGTCAGCCGGTGGATCAGCCAGGGGTAACCATGGAAGGCAAAAATGATCGGCTTGTCCCGGGTAAAGAGGACGTCGAAGTCCTTGTCGGAGATGCCGTGCGGGTGCTCGCTCCGCGGCTGCAGGGCCATCAGGTCGACGACATTGATGACGCGGATTTTCAGGTCCGGAAAATGCTGTCGCAGAATCTGGACCGCCGCCAGGGTCTCCAGTGTCGGTACGTCGCCGCAGCAGGCCATGACCACATCGGGGTCGCTCCCTTCGTCGTTGCTGGCCCATTTCCAGATCCCCAGCCCGACAGTGCAGTGCTTGATTGCCGCATCCATGTCCAGCCATTGCAGCGCCGGCTGCTTGCCGGCGATGATGACATTGACGTTATTGTGGCTGCGCAGGCAATGGTCGGTGACCCACAGCAGGGTGTTGGCATCGGGCGGTAGATAGACACGGATGATTTCAGCCTTCTTGTTTGCCACCACGTCGATGAACCCAGGGTCCTGATGGCTGAAGCCATTGTGGTCCTGCCGCCACACGTGCGACGACAGCAAATAGTTCAACGACGCGATGGGCCGGCGCCACGCAATATCGCGTGTCACATCGAGCCACTTGGCATGCTGGTTGAACATCGAGTCAACAATGTGGATGAAGGCCTCATAGCATGAGAAGAAGCCATGGCGCCCGGTCAGCAGATAGCCTTCGAGCCAGCCCTGGCACTGGTGCTCGCTCAACATTTCCATGACCCGGCCATCGGGCGCGACATGCTCGTCGCCGGGAAGAATCTCGGCCGTCGAACAGCGGTTGGTGGCTTCGAACAGCGCACCCCAGCGATTCGACGCCGTTTCGTCCGGGCTGAAAATGCGGAAGTTGCGTGCCTCGGCGTTGAGTTTCATCACGTCGCGCATCAACTCACCTTGCGTGCGTGTCGCTTCGGCGATCACCTCGCCGGGTTGCGCTACCTTGACCGCATAGTCGCGAAAATCCGGCATTTTCAGGTCGCGCAGCAGCATGCCGCCATTGGCGTGTGGGTTGGCGCCCATGCGCCGCTCGCCTGTCGGCGCCAGTTCGGCCAACTCCGCTATCAGCCTGCCCTGGTCATCGAATAATTCTTCGGGCCGGTAGCTTTTCATCCACTGCTCGAGGATCTTCAAATGCTTGGGCGCCTTGACAAAGCTCGTCACCGGCACCTGATGCGCGCGAAAGGTCCCTTCGACCGGTTTGCCATCGACGGATTCAGGCCCGGTCCAGCCCTTCGGCGAGCGCAGGATGATCATGGGCCAGCGCGGGCGTCCGCCAAACCCGTTGGCGCGCGCGTCGCGCTGGATACGCTGGATCTCGGCAACCACGGCATCGAGGGTGGCGGCCATCAGCTGGTGCATCGTTTCGTGGTCGTCACCCTCGACGAAATACGGCGCGTAGCCATAGCCGCGGAACAGCTCCTCCAGCTCGTCACGGGGAATGCGCGCCAGTACGCTGGGGCCGGCGATCTTGTAGCCGTTCAAATGCAGAATCGGTAGCACGGCACCGTCGTGAACCGGATTGAGGAATTTGTTGGAATGCCAGCTGGTGGCCATCGGGCCGGTTTCCGCCTCGCCGTCGCCCACCACGCAGGCCACCAGCAGGTCGGGATTGTCGAACGCGGCGCCATAGGCGTGCGACAGGGCATAGCCGAGTTCGCCGCCTTCGTTGATCGAACCCGGCGTTTCCGGTGCGACGTGGCTGGGGATGCCGCCGGGAAAGGAAAACTGGGTGAACAGCTTCTTCATCCCCGGTTCATCCTGCGAGATGTTCGGATACACCTCGCTGTAAGTCCCCTCCAGATACGTATTGGCCACCAGGCCAGGTCCGCCATGACCGGGGCCGGTGACATTGATGATGCTCAAGTCGTATTGCCGGATGATCCGGTTGAGGTGGACATAAATGAAGTTCAGGCCCGGCGTGGTTCCCCAGTGCCCCAGCAATCTGGGCTTGACGTGTTCCAGCTTCAACGGTTGTTTGAGCAGCGGATTGTCGTAAAGATAAATCTGGCCGACCGACAGATAGTTGGCGGCGCGCCAGTAGGCATCCATCTTGTGGAGCAGATCCGGAGAAAGTGTGTTTGTCTTCATGGTTCGGTTCCCTTCGTATTGCGCGCCGGAATGGCGTCAGCCGGCGCAGAACACACTTCTGCCTGAGCGGCGCACAGGCAGGCGCCGAAGATGAAAATGCACCCCGACAGGTAGATCCACAGCAGCAACGCCATGATTCCGCCGAACCCCCCATAGACCACGTTTAAGGTGGCGAAATGCTTGAGGTAGAGCACGAATAGGCTTTCGGCTGCCAGCATGAGCGCGGTGGCGTACAGGGCGGACACCCAGACTTCGGCAAAGCGCGTGGGCCGGCTTGGGGCCAGCCGATAAAACAGGGACAGAAAAAAGAACACCATCAGCGACGAGATGGCATAGCTCCCCAAGGCATAGACCCAGGACCGGAAATCATGCATGGGGAAGAGCCAATCCCTTGCCAGCTTCGCCAGCACCGGTGCCCCCATGCTTAGTAGGACCGCGCCCGCCGTGATCCCGAGCAGCATCAGGCTTCTTATCGGCAGCCGCCACCAGTTGTAAGCCGCTGCGGCCCAGGCGCGGTTGGTCGCGCTGATGAGGGTGGTGAAACACTGGAGGGTGACCCAGACCAGGATGACGAATGCGACCATGCCAGCTTGCCCAGGCGCCTTGATCACACCGGCGATGGTGTCAAAAATGTAACTCTGCATGTCGCCACCGATCGGGACATGGGCTTCGACATACGCAATGACCGCCGTTCCGGCTCGCTCCCGGTCGATCAAGACCGAGGCTATCGCGACCAGCAGAACCATCAGGGGAAACAACGCGAAGAACGCGTTGAAGGAGAACGCTCCCGCCCACTGTGTACCATTGATCCGGAGAAATTTCCTGGCTGCCAGACGCACTATTGCCCATGTCTGGCCCGTGCCCGGGTTAAACCTGCCTTGCCTGTTCATCTGGCGCAGTCTTTCGTCTTCGCAAGCGTCATTCTCTCGACGCTCCACACCGCGCGCGCAATCATCAGCGCTTCATCCGTGTGGATGACGCGAACCGCAACCCGGCCGACCACCGAAGAAATCAAGCCCTCATTCGCCCTGTTGTGCTGTGGGTCAAGTTCGATGCCAAGGAATTCCAGCCCCGCGCAAATCCGAGCGCGGACAGCAGGCGCGTTTTCGCCGATACCGCCCGCGAACACCAGGGTATCCAGTCCGCCCAAGGCGGCGGCGAATGCGCCGATCCATTTCTTGATCTGATAACAAAACAATGCGATCGCTTCAGCCGCGCGCACGTCCCGCCCTTCGCACTCCAGCAAGTCACGCATGTCGGCACTGGTCTCCGATATGCCGAGCAGCCCGGATTGGGAATTGACCATTTCATTGAACTGCCGCGGGTTCATTTGATCGGTGCGGGCCAGGTACCACGCCAGCCCGGGATCGATATCGCCCGTGCGGGTACTCATCGGCACGCCAGCGGCCGGGGTGAAACCCATGCTGGTATCCACCGGCTTGCCGCCACGTACCGCCGCCAGGCTCGCACCGTTGCCGAGGTGGGCCAGGATGATCCGGCCCTGCGCCGCTTCAGCTCCGGCTATGCGGGCCAGCTCTTCCATCAGAAACGCATACGACAGGCCGTGAAAGCCGTAGCGCCGTACCCCCAGGGCTTCATAGCGGCGCGGGATCGGCAACTGCTGCGCCACGCGTGGCAGGTCATGGTGAAAGGCCGTGTCGAAACAGGCCACCTGGGGCAGGCCGGGAAAGCGCTGATGAAACGCTTCAATCAACAAGTTCTCGACTGGCAGGTGTTCGGGAGCGAATGGACTGAGGCGCTGCAACTCCTCAACGATTTCCGACGTGATGCGCTCAGGGTCGCAATACTTCGGTCCGCCATGCACCATGCGGTGCCCCACCGCAGTCAACGCATTGCCGCCGAGGCGTTCCTCGATCCAGTCCATCAGAACATCCACTGCCGCCTTGTGATCCGGTGCCCTCACCGGTCGCGTGAAGTTGTCCGCCGCATCCACACCCCGCACCCGCAAGCTGGCATCGGGCAGTCCGATCCGCTCGATTCCGCCTTCCAGCATCCGTTCCAGGGAGTGGTCGGTCTTGAACAGCGCGAACTTGATGCTCGAAGAGCCGCCGTTGATGGTCAGGATGCGGGGGCTGGAGGGGGTGGGCATCAGATCATCGATCTTGTCGATGGTGGATGGCCAGGACATGCCATTCATCGAGGCTGTGATCGAAGGCGCAACCGCGATGCAATGAGATGCCGAAGGCGACCCTTTGCGTGGAACGGCATGGTCTGGCCGGTTGATGAACTAGTAGGCGGAAACGAGTCGCGGCACATTGACCAGCAACGCGAGTACGGCGAGCTTGACTCGCCAATGGACTTCTTTTCATTTCCACATCACGTAAGTGTTGGCCTTTGCTGCCGCGGCAAGAAGACCAATGAGAGGCAGCGCTCGATTCTTCATGCTGACCGGGGGCTCGTCCGCGTCCTTGGCCTCGACTGGCTGGGAGGCCGTTTCCGCCTCGATTGCGGCGGTGATCCGACTCAGGGCTGCCGGAACATCCTCCGCCACAATCGCGCCCGGCACAGTGGTGCTGTGCCCCATCATTTTCAACATGGCAAGCGCGACATCCCCGAACATGGTGATGTCGGCATAGGCATTGGTAGTGAATGTCACGAGCATGGAAGGCTCCAGTATTCAATGATCGGCAAGCCGATCTTCACTAGCGCGCCGAAGTTTGTATGTGCGATATCGAACATTGCCGGCTGGCATTCTCTGGCAACGTCTGGCAACAGAACAGGCTCGTGTTTTACGAGCCTTGTCGTGCCAAGCACCAAGATAGGCCCCGGTTACTGTTTGTTTTCGTTCTCTGTTCCGTGAAAGGCGCCTTTCACACGCCCCCCGTGTTTATGCGGATTTCCGGTCCGCCAGCCTGAAAAGTGGCTTGGGGCCGGAGCGCGGCAGGTTCAACTTTGGGCTGCATCAGACTTCTGGTGGTTTCCTTAACGTCCGGGCCGGGCTTGCTGGTCGGCTGGTACGTCACGTGACCAGCCGCCCCCCATGGCCAGGTACAGCGCGGCGGTATCGGCCAGGCGCGATGCCTGCGCCGCGACAAGGTTGATTCGAGTCTGCTGGGCCTGTTGCTGCGCATTGAGCAGTTCGAGATAGCTTGCCGCGCCCAGGCCATAGTGTTGCTGCGCCAGCCGCAACGATTCCTGCGCGGCACTGTCGGCGGCGGCATGAGACGCCAAGGCCTGGGCGTCGTGATCGAGCGCGCGCAGCACGTCGGCGACTTCGCGC
>JBGSTQ010000236.1:0-1924 GCA_041736375.1 Thiobacillaceae bacterium | reverse complement strand
CGTCCGCAAGGGTCAGGATGTCTACCGGCTGCCCTCCCATCGTGCCCGTTGCGGCGATGCGTTCGGCAAGTTTGCGGCCGATCATGCCCGCCGCGCCAATGATTAAGAGATGCATGTCAGGTCTCCGTAAGAATGCGGGCGATGGCGAAACCGTCGAGCTTTATTGCGCCATCAAAAGGGGAAAGCCGGTCCATATGGTCCGGCGCATGGGCGGCAGATGCAAAGCTGGCTGCGTCAATCAAGGCCATGCGCCGCGCGCCATGCAATGTGATCTCGATCGGGGCGGCACTCGCGTTGCCCACCCAGACCTCCAGCCCGGCGGCCCCCCGCGCCGCAAGAAGACGCCCGCCTCGGGCGCCGAGGGCGAGCGCAAGCTGTCGTTCACGCCGGTGTCGCGGCGCATCCGTAGCGAGTCGTCCGTCATCAAGGACAAGATCCTGCTGGGCCAGAAGCCGATGATGAAGTTCCCGCTGCGCTCGCTGGCCAACGTCGACTACAACGCCAGGACCGGGTACTTCAAGCTGAAAGGCAAGCAGAAGGAGCGCACGCTGACCGTCAACACGGTCAAGACCTTCGCCCAGACGCTGAAGATGATGGCGCTGTCCAAGGAACTGATCGAGACCGACGACATCGCCACCAAGCGGGAGGCGTACTACGTCAGCAAGAACTGGGCGGAAGCGCGCTTCAAGGAGCAGCCCGAATCCGACACGGTGATGGAGGACGTCGAGGCCTTCTTCGCCGTCAACCGCGAGCAGCTGGGCTTCGTACCCGAGGAAAAGGGCGGCGACGTGGCCGGCCAGCTGGTGGTCATCGACCACGACCGCGACACCGGCGAAGAGCTGCGCATCGACTGCACGCGCTTCGGCAGCGGCGCCTACAGCATCCCCATCTCGGTCGAGCACCTGAAATTCGAGACCGACGCCACCTTCATCCTCTGCATCGAGACCGCCGGCATGTTCCAGCGCCTGGTCAAACACAACTACTGGAGAAACGCGCGCTGCATCCTGATCTCGATGGGCGGCGTGCCCACCCGCGCCTGCCGCCGCTTCGTGCGCCGCCTGGCCGACGCCTACGGACTGCCGGTCTACGTCTTCGTCGACGGCGACCCCTACGGCTTCACGAACATCTACCGCACGCTGAAGGTGGGCTCGGGCAACGCCGCCCACCTGAACGAGTACTTCTGCGTGCCGCAGGCGCATCTGCTGGGCATCACCCCGCAGGACATCATCGACTACCATCTGCCCACGCACCCCTTGAAAGACGTCGACATCAAGCGCGCCAAGGACGCCCTGAAGAACGACCCCTTCATCCTGCACTACAAACAGTGGACCCAGGCCTTCGAACAGATCATCCGCATGGGCGTCCGCGCCGAGCAGCAGGCGCTGGCCAAGCACGGCCTCAATTACGTGATCGATGAATACCTGCCCCAGAAGCTGGCGCACGTGGAGCGGTTCCTGCCCTGAGAGCGGCGACAACGCCGGTGGACTGTGGGCCTATGTGCCTGGCTGCTGCCGTGGGCGGTATGGTTTTATGCGGTGCGGGGTCTCTTGTGTGGAAGTGGTTTTTTGGCAGACGGTTGACGTATCAACCAGTTCTGGCCCTCCAATTGCCCATTTGGGCGCCCGTAATTGGTTGACGGATCAACTAACCGCCAGAAAAGCACTGCGTGCACAGACTGCCGCGCGGATAAGCAACTGCCGCACAGACCGCCGCGCGGATAAACAGCAGTCGCGGCCCGGCCCCTGGCGGCGCACCGGCTCTGGACGTGGAGATTCCGGAACATGGACCAGCCCGCGGACGCCCCCCGACAGGAAAAGCTCGGCGAGGGGCTGGTGAGGGTCGCCCGCAAGTACGCCGCGCAGCAGGCGCAGGCGCTCGACGCCCTGGCGATCGGTCCGACGCAGCTCCAGCTCCTGGAACTGGT
>JBGSTQ010000229.1:0-3792 GCA_041736375.1 Thiobacillaceae bacterium | reverse complement strand
TGCCCTCGGCCGCAGGGGTGGCGGCGAGTTCGGCGCGCTTGGCCTGCGCCTTGGCAGCGAGCTTCTCGGCTTTTTCCTTCTTCTCGCGTTCCTGCCGGAACAGACGGAACTCGTGGCGTTCACGCGCCAGATCGGCGGCGCGCTTTTCCTTTTCGCGTGCCCAGATCTCGCCCTTGGCGTAGCGGTAGAAGTCGACCAGGGGGATGTGGCTGGGACAGACGTAGCTGCAGCAGCCGCACTCGATGCAGTCGAACAGGTGGTACTCCTGCGCGCGCCCGAAGTCGGCCGCCTTGGCAAAGCGGTACAGTTCCTGCGGCTGCAACTCGGCCGGGCAGGCGTCGGCGCAGCGGGTGCAGCGGATGCATGGCAGCGCCTTCGGCAGCGGCGGGAACAGTTCGGCGGATTTCGCTAGGATGCAGTTGGTGGCCTTGACCACCGGCACGTCGAGGTTCCCCACAAGAGGACTCCGATCCGCTACGGGCTGAAGCCCGTGCGGAATCGTATGCGGCATCGGCACGCCCATCATCGGCCCGCCCATCAGCACGCCGGTGGTGCCGTCGCGTTCGCCCGCCAGCGTGATCAGCGTGTGCATCGGTGTGCCGATCAGCACCTCGACATTCTGCGGGCGCAGCACGTGGCCGGTGACGGTGACCAGACGCGAGATCAGCGGCTCGCCGTGATGCACCGCGCGCGCCAGCGCGTAGGTGGTGCCGACGTTGAACACCTGGATGCCGATGTCGTTCGACAGCTTGCCGGAGGGC
Source organism: Thiobacillaceae bacterium (assembly GCA_041736375.1). Classification (GTDB taxonomy): domain Bacteria; phylum Pseudomonadota; class Gammaproteobacteria; order Burkholderiales; family Thiobacillaceae; genus Thiobacillus. Next base: position 3,031 of record JBGSTQ010000229.1, on the reverse strand, counting down.
ACCTGCTTGCCGGTGAGGGTCTGGATCATCTGCTTGGCGCCGCCGCCGGGGTAACGTGCCGGCACCGTCACCACTTCCACCGCGAAATCCATTTTTGCCGCAGCGGCCTGCATCGCGGCGATGGCCTCGGGCTTGTTGTCCTCGATGCCGACGAGGATTTCGGTGCTGCCCAGCAGGTGGCGCATGATCGCCACGCCCTGCAGGATTTCGTCGGCATGGTGGCGCATCAGGACGTCGTCGCAGGTGATCCACGGCTCGCATTCGCCGCCGTTGATGATCAGCGTGGGGAAGGTTTGCGCGGCGCCGGGGTCGAGCTTGACCGCGCTGGGGAACACCGCCCCACCGAGGCCGGCCAGTCCCATGTCGCGCAGGCGCATGCGCAGGTCGGCCGGCGCCATGGCCTGATAATCGAGCGGGCCGTGGGGTATCCATTCGTCGCGGCCATCGGTTTCGAGGGTGATGCACAGATCGGGCAGACCGGAGATGTGGGGTACCGGCTGCATGTCGATGGCGGTGACGATGCCCGAGCTGGAGGCGTGCACGGCCGTCGAGATATAGCCGTCGGCTTCCGCGATCATCTGGCCTTTCTTGACACGGTCGCCCACGCTGACCACCGGCTTGGCCGGGTTGCCGATGTGCTGGCGCAGCGGGATGACCAGCTTCCTGGGCAGCGGCGGGGGATGGATGGGCTGGCCGTTCGATTCGGCCTTGTGCTCGGGCGGATGGACGCCACCCTTGAATTTGAACAGTTCGCGGCTCATGCGCCCGCTCCGGCAGAAACCTGCTTCATCATGATCACCGGATGCTTCCATTTCCAGTGCGGCAGGTCTTCGGCGATCGGCACCATCGAGATGCAGTCGACCGGGCACGGCGGCAGGCACAGTTCGCAGCCGGTGCATTCGGAGGCGATAATGGTGTGCATCTGCTTGGCCGCGCCGGAGATCGCGTCGACCGGACAGGCCTGGATGCACAGGGTGCAGCCGATGCAGATCTGTTCGTCGATGAAGGCGACCGACTTCGGCTTGGGCGTGCCGTGGGTCTCGTCGAGCGGCTTGGGCTCGACGCCGAGTAGTTCGGCGAGCTTCTTCACCCCTTCCTCGCCGCCCGGTGGGCACTGGTTGATGTCGGCCTCGCCCTTGGCGATCGCCTCGGCATAGGGACGGCAGCCCGGAAAGCCGCACTGGCCGCACTGTGTCTGCGGCAGGATGGCGTCGATTTTTTCCGCCAGCGGGTTGCCTTCCACCTTGAAGCGGATCGCCGACCAGCCGAGCACGAGGCCGGTCACGACAGCGATGGCGGCCATCACCAGAATGGCAGTGAGCATTATTTGACCAGTCCGGAGAAGCCCATGAAGGCCAGTGACATCAGGCCCGCGGTGATCATTGCGATGCTGGTTCCCTTGAATGGCGAGGGCACGTCGCAGGTGTCGAGGCGCTCGCGGATGCCGGCAAACAGGATCAGCACCAGGGTGAAGCCGATCGCCCCGCCGGCACCGAAGAACAGTGACTCGACGAAGCCGTGCTGTTCCTGCACGTTGAGCAGCGGAATCCCCAGCACCGCGCAGTTGGTGGTGATCAGCGGCAGATAGATCCCCAGCACCTGGTACAGCACCGGACTGGTCTTGTGGATGAACATCTCGGTGAATTGAACAATCCCGGCGATGACCACGATGAATGAAAGCGTTCGCAGGTAGAAGAGTTCAGTTCCGAGCAGGTATTCGTTGACCAGATAGCTCGCGCCGGACGCCAGCGTCAGCACGAAAGTCGTCGCCAGCCCCATGCCGATGGCGGTCTCCAGCTTCTTCGACACGCCCATGAACGGGCACAGGCCGAGAATCTTGGCCATCACGATGTTGTTCACGAACACCGTGGAAATGAGGATGAGGAGGTAGGTTTCCAAAATACGCTCGGAGCCGGCAGATTCCGCATTATCCGCTGTCAGGGCTGGCGGATTCAACCCTGGAAGGCAGATAGGCTTTGCTGATTCGTCCTTACGGGGCGCCCACCGACTCTCCCCGGCGGACTTTTTGATTTCTGAAAATGCTCGGCCTGGACCGGCATAGGACGACTTCCCCTGGATGGCGTAAAAAACGGGGTGTGGGAGCTTGCAAGCTCAGGGCTCAGGCTGACGCTGAGCGGATTTTGTGTCAGATTGACGCCTGTATTTTCTGGCCCCATCGAGAATGCATCACCTGTCCAAACCCACTATCACGCGCATCTGCTTCGTGCGCCACGGCGAGACCGACTGGAACGTCGAAAAGCGCATCCAGGGGCAACTCGACCTGCCGCTCAACGAGGTCGGCCGGGCGCAGGCGCTCGCGATGGCATTCAACGCCGCGCATGTCAGCTTCAGGACGGTCTACAGCAGCGATCTGGCGCGCGCGGAGGAGACGGCGCGCGCCCTGGCGCTTCGGGAGGGCCTGGAGGTGGAGCTGCTGCCGCAGCTGCGCGAGCGGAATTACGGCATTTTCCAGGGCATTACCGCCGCCGAGGGCGCGCTACGCTATCCCGAGGCGCATGCGCACTACATGGCGCGTGATCCCGACTACGATTTCGAGACCGGCGAGAGCCTGCTCCACTTTGCCGCGCGGGTAGCGGAGGCGGTCGACTGGATGGTGCGGCACCACAGCGGGCAGACGATCGCGGCGGTGAGCCATGCCGGCGTGTTGGACATCCTGTACCGCAAGGCCACCGGGCGGCCGCTGCACACGCCGCGCGATTTCGTCATTCCCAACTGCGCCCTGAACTGGTTTCACTTCGACGGTCAGGGCTGGCATCTGGAAACCTGGGCCGACCGCCATCACCTGGAAACGGTGTTGGTCGAAACGCCTGAATGAGCGCACCGCCCTGCGAGCCTGTGCTGGTGCTCCTGCGCCATGGCCACAGCGAGTGGAATCTCACCGACCGCTTCACCGGCTGGACCGATATTCCCCTGACGGAAGTGGGGCTGGCCGAGGGAGCGGCGGCGGGGCATCGGCTGGCAGCCGCCGGCTATCGCTTCGACGAGGTGCACATCTCGGCGCTGCAGCGGA
>JBGSTQ010000151.1:0-17621 GCA_041736375.1 Thiobacillaceae bacterium | reverse complement strand
CGCGGGTGCTGCGCGGCGAAGTGGGTGATGCACAGTTCGATCATCTCGCCGGCGCCGATGAACAGGCAGGCCTGCTCCTTGACGCTGGGGAAGATGCGCTCGGCCAGGCGCACCGCGGCGGCAGCCATCGACACCGAATTGGCGCCGATCTCGGTGCTGCTGCGCACTTCCTTGGCAACCGAAAAGGTGCGCTGGAACAGCTTGTGCAGCAACAGGCCGAGGGTGCCGGCTTCCTCGGCGGCCTGCACTGCCTGCTTCATCTGCCCGAGGATTTGCGTCTCACCGAGCACCATCGAATCGAGCCCGGCGGCGACGCGGAAGGCGTGCTGCGCGGCTTTTTCGCGCGGCAGCGCATACAGATAAGGGGCGAGTTCGCGCCGCTCGATGTGGTGAAAATCAGCCAGCCATTGCGTGACGTCATCGGGGGAGGGCGTGTTGACGTACAACTCGGTGCGGTTGCAGGTCGACAGGATGGCGACTTCGGAGGCACGCTCGCTCTGCGTCAGTTCGTGCAGCGCCTGCACGAGCTTTTCGGGGCCGAACGCAACCTGCTCGCGGATCGCGAGCGGTGCGGTGTGATGATTGACCCCAAGGGCGAGAAGCTGCATGACGGCTTTGGCCGAAAAACGAAGACCGCTATTTTACCCGGACCGCTACTGCGGCCGCACCGGGAAATTCAGACGGTCGTAATAGCGCCCGCGATAGAGCAGACGGCGGTGGTCGGGTGAATCGGAAAACGCGCTGCGGGTGTGCAGGACGTTGTTGCAGATGAGGCCCATGCCGGGCCGCAGACGGGCGGTGAGGATGTATTCCGAACCGGCGAGGATGTCGGCCAGGGTTTTAACGGCGGCCTGGGTGATGGCGTCGTCCTTCCACACGATGGAGCGGGTGCGCGCGGTGTAGCGCATGTAAAGGAAGCCCTGTCCGGGATCGACCGCGAACACCGGTCCGCTCTGTTCGGGACGGGCGATGTTGTCCTCGTCCATGCGCGCGGGAATGGTCATCGCGTCGGGCTGCATCAGCGCGGCGATGTAATCGGGGTTGACGTCGCGCAACTGGATGTAGGCGATCTCGTGATCGAGCAGCGCGTTCTCGCCGCCGGCTTCAGCGTCCTGCGCGCAGTGCAGGGTCATGCCGAGGATGCGGCGGCCGGGCGCGTTGTAGTAGCCGTCGGTGTGCCAGTTGATCGGCTTGTGGGTGTAGGGGATGTATTCGCCGCGCACACTGCCTTCATCTCCGGCCGGCGTGATGCTCGACAGCCCGTCCTCGTCGGCGAGGTAGTTGCCTTCGAGGTGGACCAGACCGAGTTGTCGTCCGAGTTCTTTGGCGAGTGACTTGTCCGCAGCGGGTAGATGCGGCGCGCTGTAGATCGCCATGTTGGCGCGCGCGCAGCGCGATTCGAGTGCGTCGATTTCGGAGGGCGTGAGGTGACGCGGATCGGCCAGCGGCACGATCAGTTCGTCGACGCTGCGCGGATACGCCGTGAGCCGGGCGTCACGCCAGGCGCGATAACCGCTCTCGTTCCCCAGATCGAAAGGCGAGTTTGCCATTCGATTCCTTACTCCGGCGGCAGCATGTCGGGCGAGCCGAATCCGCGCTTGACCGGCGCGTCGGACAGCAGGCCCTTGAAGCTCTTGCGCACCGTGCCCATCATTTCGGGCATTTCGATGTCCATGATCTGATCCATGATCCAGGTCTTGTCGCTGTCGCCCATCTCGTCGCGGATCTGCAGGCCGAGGAAGCGCAGCGCCGGGAAACTGGCCTTCTCGTCGTCGGGAAACTCGAACTCGGCATAGTCGGCAAAACGGCGGTTCAGGAAATCGATGAACTCGGCCTTGAAGTTGCGGCTGGGGTCGGGGCCGACCACGCTGATGATGTTCTCTTCCATCACCTCGCCGAGCCGGTTGGCCACCGCCTGCAGCACCGCGACGCGGCGTTCCGGCGGGAGCGTGGCATACGCCATGCGGTCGCAGTAATGCACCAGGAAGGCGAGGAATTCGGCGATCAGCTTGAAGCCGCGCGCCGGCGTGATGATGTCGTAGTTCTCGCGGCCGAGGTTGTCCACCGCCTTGTCGGCAACGCGCCAGGTGGTCGTGGCGACGGCACCGGCGATTTCTTCGGCGCTGCGTTCGCCGTCCTTTTTGAACCAGATGGTTTTGACGCGAATGGGCATGGCCATGATGTTCTCCTTTATTCGACTGTGCTTTACTCGCCCGTGGCGACGGGGCGGGTAGGATCGGTGATCCACTCGCTCCACGAACCGGGGTAAAGCCTTGAACCGGGAAGGCCGGCGACTTCCATCGCCAGGATGTTGTGGCAGGCAGTGACGCCGGAACCGCACATGTGGATGACCTGCCAGGCGGGCTTGCCCTTGAGCAGCGCCTGATAGTTCTCGCGCAGCGCTTCGGGGGGCAGGAAGGTGCCGTCCACGTCGAGGTTTTCGTCGAACGGGTAGTTGACAGCGCCGGGCACATGGCCGGCGACGGGGTCGAGCGGCTCGAACTCGCCGCTGAAGCGGCGGTCCGGGCGTGCATCGAGGATCAGTTGCGTGCCTGTCTGCGATGCACGCAGAACCTCGTCGGCAGCCACGATCTGGGTGGGCTCGGGCAGGCACGCGCAGGCGGCCTTGTGCGGGACCGGCGGCTCGGTGGAAACCGGGCGTTTCTCGCGCGTCCACTTGGGATAGCCTCCATCCAGCAGCGCCACGCCAGGGTGGCCGAGCCAGCGCATCAGCCACCACAGCCGTACCGCCATCGCGCCATAGCTGTCGTCATACACCACCACCTGTTTGTTGACGCCGACGCCCCATTCGCAAAGCTTTTCGGTCAGCACGTGGGGATCCGGCAGCGGATGCCGTCCCGTGGTTGCGCCGATGGGGGCGGACAGGTCGTCATCCAGATGCACATAACGTGCACCCGGGATATGAGCTTTCTCGTAAGCCTGGCGGCCTGCCTCGGGGTCGGTGAGGGTAAAGCGGCAATCCAGAATGATCCAGTTCGGATCGTCCAGGTGCGCGGCCAGGTCTTCAGTGGTAACGAGGGTGTTGGAAAACATGAATGAAGCCGTGAGAGGTGAACTGCAAAGGGGAGCGGGCAGCGTGGCGTTCGCCACGCTGCCCGCTCAACAGGGGGCCACTGCCTGTATCAGTAGCCGCCCTTGCCGTAAGGCTTGGTCAGGCCGGCGACGCGCGCCGACTGGCGTGCGGGCTGGTTGGGGAACAGCTCGTACAGCTTTTTCTTCCAGTCGGTGCCCGGGTGCAGCTCATCCATTTCGGCGAGCATGTTGCGGAAGTTGGGGGTTGAGCCGTCTTCCTTGTATTTGTCGCGCATGAAGTTGATGACCGTCCAGTGGTCGTCGGTCAGCGTGATCTTTTCAGCTGCGGCGATGACCGGGGGGACGTCATCACTGAAGTTGGCTTCCAGCAGAAAATCCTCTTCACCGGTTTCGAGCTCTTCGCCGTTTACAACATAAGACATGTTTTCTCCTTTCGGGTTGGTTAATAAAGAATTGCCGGAAAGCCCGGCATTGGGGTTAAAGAATCGCCGGGACGACCGGCGCGATGGATTTGTGCGGGATGAAAATCCCGCAGCCTAACAAACGGTTGCGCCCCATGCCCTCGTCCTGCAGTTGCAGGGACTTGTGGGGCGGCACGTCGTGCAGCATCAGACTATAGCCGTACAACGGGCCGGCTGCGCTTTGCAGGGTTTGCCGCTTGCCGCAGATGAACCCGCATCGCAACTGGAAATGACCATCCAGTTCGCGCATCACGTCCTGCACGAATTGTTCTTCAGTGGCGCCGCCGGTGTCAACGAAATGCGCGTAGATATTGGCGAAAGCACTGAATTCACGGGTTTTGAAGCTGCCGATCTGGAGGGCATGGCCGGCCAGGTCGAGTGTCTGCCCGACCAGTTCCTGCATCTCATCCACCCGCTTCTTGGGCACGCGAATGAACAGTTTGGTACGCCGGTTGATGTTGAGCGTGGCATCGCCCTTATTGGTCTCTGCGCCTTTCAGGTGCTGGATTCCGGTACCGGATTCTTCGCCCAGCCACGGTAGCAGGCGCAGTAGCGCGTCGGCCAGCATTTGCGCGTTGTCGGCCGGGATGGTCGTGCCGACCAGATCGAACTGCAGGTCGATCATGTGGGGCGTGTATACCTCCGGCTTGTTTTCGGGCCAGTCCCAGCTCATGGGGCATCCCCGGCGTTGTCCCGGGCCCACGCCTGCATCAGGTCGGCCCATTTTTGCGCGCTGACGGGGTCGACGTCGAAAATGGTGAATCGCTTGTTCTCGCGGATGCGGATGCGCAGAAACGGCACCCCGCCCGACTCGTGGGTCAGGTGCTGGAATTCGACTTCCTGGCCGCCGAACGGCAGTCGCATTTTGTCTAGGGTCGTAATCTCAGGCATGAAATCTCAATTCGGGTTGCATCAATCTGAATGATGGGACTGCACTGCCGGAGCAAAGCAACACATCGACTTCTTGCGTTTATGAGGCTGATACGTAGTATTTCAACCCTGCTTATGGCAGGGGCTTGCGTTTGCAACAATATTTTAATACTCTTATCGATTCCTGTGGGGGGCACGTACTGTCCCACTGTTTGCCCGGATGAGGCATACCCGCGTTGGGGAAAACCATCTACTCCTTTTGGGTAGGTATGTTCCTACCGCGATGGGGTAGTCGTTTTACCCATGAGAATGATGGTGACGCAGCTGTCTAGCCAATACGATGCTGGAATACCGTTGAGCTGTCGGCTGAGCGGGCATTTCGAAATTTTCTAGGAGAGAAGAATGGCAAAGCAAATGATTGATACGCCCAATCTGGACGAGCTCGAGAAAGGCCCGTGGCCCAGCTTCGTGACCGGCCTGAAGCGTCTCGCTAAAGATAACGACATGATGGTTGACCTGATGGGTCAGCTGGAAACCTCCTACAAGACCAAGTTCGGTTACTGGAAGGGCGGTACGGTGGGTGTGTTCGGTTACGGCGGCGGCGTGATCCCCCGTTTCACCGAACTGAAGGACGAGAACCATCAGCCGCTGTTTCCCGAAGCCGCTGAATTCCATACCCTCCGCATCCAGCCGCCCGCTGGCATGCATTACAGCTCCGACCTGCTGCGCAAGATGTGCGACGTCTGGTCGGCAACCGGTGGTTCGGGCCTGATCGCGTTCCACGGCCAGTCCGGCGACATCATGTTCCAGGGCATCAAGACCGCCGACGTGCAGGGCGCGTTCGACGCCTTCAATGAAATGGGCTTCGACCTCGGTGGCGCCGGTCCCGCGCTGCGCACCTCGATGTCCTGTGTGGGTGCCGCCCGTTGCGAAAACTCCTGTTTCGACGAAGCCAAGGCGCTGCGCACCGTCATCAACAACAACCTGGACGACATGCACCGTCCGTCCCTGCCGTACAAGTTCAAGTTCAAGTTCTCCGGCTGCGGTAACGACTGCGTCAACGCGATCCAGCGTTCCGACATGGCCACCATCGGCACCTGGCGTGACAACATCCGCGTCAACGAAGAGCAGGTCCAGGCCTACTTCAAGGCCCACGGCATGAACGACCTGGTCAACGACGTGATCAGCAAGTGCCCGACCAAGGCCATCACCCTGGTGTCCAGCGACAAGTTCAAGGCCAGCGAGCACGTGTCCGCCGCCAATCTTGGCGACGGCAACACCCTGTGCATCGACAACAAGAACTGCGTGCGCTGCATGCACTGCATCAACGTCATCCCCGGCGGCTTGCGTACCGGCGTCGACAAGGGCGTGACCATCCTGGTGGGCGGCAAGGGCGTGCTGAAGATCGGCGCGACCATGGGTACCGTGGTGATCCCGTTCATGAAGCTCGAGTCCGACGAGGACTTCGAAAAGCTGAACGAACTGGCTCGCAACATCCTCGACTTCTTCGCGGAAAACGCGCTGGAGCACGAGCGCACCGGCGAAATGATCGAGCGTATCGGCCTGACCAACTTCCTCGAAGGTCTGGACATCCCGGTTGATCCCAACATGATCAAAGAGCCGCGTTCCAACCCCTACTTCCGTTCCGACGACTGGGACGAGCAAGTCGAGAAGTGGAACGAGTACAAGCAATCGACTGCTGCTTAAGTTTCGCTTGCCGCGGGTCTCGGTGCGAGCCCGGACCCGCGGATTAATTAGCTTCGCGCATTAACCAGTTGGAGATAAAACATGGCAGAACTACGTCCGCCTATCGAATCCGGCGCACCGGATCCGATGCCCTACATGCACCCCGTGATGGTGAAGAACTATGGCAAGTGGTCTTTCCACAGCCATCCGAAGCCGGGTGTCCTGTATCACCGCGCTGAGTCCGGCGACGAAATCTGGACGGTCAAGGCCGGCACCCAGCGTCAGATGGATCACTACACCATCCGCGAACTGGCCGACATTGCCGACCAGTTTGGCGACGGCTTCGTGCGTTTCACCGCACGTTCCAACATCGAATACATGGTGGCCGATGGCTCCAAGGTCGAGCCGCTGATCAAGGCGCTGTCCGACAAGGGTTACCCCATCGGTGGTACCGCCAACTCGGTATCCATGATTGCGCACACCCAGGGCTGGCTGCACTGCGACATCCCCGGCACCGACGCTTCCGGCGTGGTCAAGGCGCTGATGGACGAGCTGTACGACGACTTCGTCAAGTGCGAGATGCCCAACCGCGTCAAGCTGTCCACCTCCTGCTGCGAAATCAACTGCGGCGGCCAGGCTGACATCGCCATCATCGTTCAGCACACCAAGCCGCCGAAGATCAACCACGATCTGGTCGCCAACGTGTGTGAGCGTCCCTCCGTCGTGGCCCGTTGCCCGGTGGCTGCAATCCGTCCCGCTCTGGTGAACGGCAAGCCCTCACTGGAAGTCGACGAGAAGAAGTGCATCTGCTGCGGCGCCTGCTTCCCGCCCTGCCCGCCGATGCAGATCAACGATCCCGAGCATTCCAAGATTGCGATCTGGGTGGGCGGCAAGAACTCCAACGCCCGTTCCAAGCCGACTTTCCACAAGCTGGTCGCTGCCGGCCTGCCGAACAACGCGCCGCGTTGGCCGGAAGTGGGCGAAGTGGTCAAGAAGATCCTCGCTACCTACAAGGAAGACGGCAAGCCTTGGGAGCGCATGATCGACTGGATCGACCGCATCGGCTGGCCCGCATTCTTCGAGAAGACCGGCCTGCCCTTCACCAAGTATCACATCGATAACTGGCGTGGTGGTCGTGCCAACCTGAACGCTTCTGCTCACATCCGTTTCTAAGATGTGTTGCGCCCGTCGCGGGTTGGCCGCGACGGGGAGAAGTGAGAAAACAATGACTGGATTTTTCGGAGTTTGAACTAGCCATGCAATTCGGCATTCTTGTAAACGAAGGGCCTTACACTCATCAGGCCAGTGACTCCGCTTATCTCTTTGCCCGTACGGCGATCGAGAAGGGTCACACCGTCCCGCGTGTTTTTTTCTACCATGACGGCGTGAATAATTCCACGCGTCTGGCCACGCCCCCCCAGGATGATCGCAATGTCGCGGCTCGCTGGTCCAAGCTGGCCGCCGACCATGGCGTCGATCTGGTCGTCTGTGTGGCCGCTGCGCAGCGTCGTGGCATCAACGATGACGTTCTGGCGCCGGGTTTCCGGATTTCCGGTCTGGGCCAGCTGGTGGAAATGGGTATTCAGTACGATCGTCTCGTGACGTTCGGTGATTGAGGAATAACGGGATGAGCGATATGGACGAAATGGATGACGGCTCCGGCGTCGTCAAGAAATTCATGTTCCTGAACCGCAAGGCGCCGCACGGTACCGTGTACGCGCTGGAAGGTCTGGAAGTGGTGCTGATTACTGCCGCTTTCGATCAGGACGTGAGCATGGTGTTCACCGATGACGGTGTCTACCAGCTGGTGAAGGGTGTCGACAGCAAGGGCATCGAGATCAAGGATTTCTCCAAGACTTACCGTGCGCTGGAAGGCTACGACATCGAGAAGCTCTATGTCGATCAGGCGTCGATGGATGCACGAGGTCTGACCGAAGACGACCTGATTGTGGATGTGACGGTGTTGTCCGTGCCGGAGATGGCAAATCTCATGGTTGAGCAAGACGTCGTGATCAGCTTCTAAGGGGACAGAGACATGCTGCATATTGTGAACAAATCGGCCACTGAGCGCGGCGCGCTGGAAAGCTGCCTGCGTATGGCCACCAAAGGTTCTGCTGTTTTGCTGATCGAAGACGCGGTGTACGCGGCGACGAACGGCAGCACGGCGGCGGCGAAAATCCAGGCAGCGGCAGCTGACCTCAAGATTTACGCACTCGGTCCTGATCTGGCGGCGCGCGGCATGGCCGGGCGCGTGGTGGACGGGGTCAATGTCGTGGATTACGGCGGTTTTGTGGATCTGGTCGCAGAGCACAGCAACTGTCAGTCTTGGCTGTAACTTTTAATCAAAGGAGTATTGCTATGCCCATGGTGAATATCGCCGGAAAAGAAGTCGAAGTGGATGAAGAGGGTTACCTGGTTGACCTGTCGCAGTGGAACGAAGACATCGCCAAATACATGGCTGTCGAAGAAAAAGTCGAGCTGACCGACAGCCACTGGGAAGTCGTCAACTTCCTGCGCGAGTACTACGCCGAATACCAGATCGCGCCCGCTGTGCGTGTGCTGACCAAGGCGATCGGCAAGAAGCTGGGTCCTGAGAAAGGCAACAACAAGTACCTGTACGAGTTGTTCCCCTACGGCCCCGCCAAGCAGGCTTGTAAGATCGCTGGCCTGCCCAAGCCGACTGGCTGCATCTGAGCGGTTCTGTTTTGTCAGGCCGCCCTGGTGAGTCATGCCGGGGCGGTTTTGATTCACCACTGCGGGTTGTTTTCAAATCGGAAGCAGCGGTCTCGCGCGATGTCCGATTCGAAAACTGCGTATTGCTAGGGAGTAGGGTTTGTCTACTTTAACGATGATTTATGCCGGGGTGTTCTATGCAGCGACCTTGTTGCTGCTGGTGGGTCTGGGTTACAAGATTTTTGACTACAGCCGCACGCCTGCTCCGCTCAAGATTCCGACCACCCCTGCACCGACAACGCAAACAGGCGTGGTTTATCGCATGGCCAAGGAAGTCGTGCTGTTCGAGTCTCTTTTCAAGTCCAACAAGTGGATCTGGGTTTTCGGTTGGCTGTTTCACTTCGGCCTGTTCCTGGTGCTGGCGCGTCATCTGCGTTACTTCACCGAGCCGGTGTGGTTCTGGGTCGGAATCGTTCAGCCGTTCGGCAAATACGCCAGCTTCATGATGGTGATCGGCCTTGCCGGTTTGCTGGCACGGCGGTTCCTGGTGGATCGGGTGCGTTATATCTCGACGCCTTCCGACTATCTGATGCTGGTTCTGCTGCTTGCCATCGGTTTGTCCGGAATGATGATGACCTTCGTGGTCCATACCGACATCGTGGCGCTGAAGACTTTCTTCATGGGACTGATGTATTTCGATGTGCAGCCGGTTCCCCAGGATCCCATCCTGCTAGCGCATCTGGCCCTGGTTGCCTTGCTGATGGTGATCTTCCCGATCAGCAAGTTGCTGCATGCGCCAGGCATCTTTTTCAGCCCCACCCGCAACCAGGCGGACAACCCGCGCGAGCATCGCCATGTTGCTGCCTGGGCCGCGCGGCTGGATCAGAAATGAGTTCGTCGAATGTCCCAAGACTGATAGCGGATAACGGTTAGAGGAAGAGCAAGTGGCTGCTGCCGAATTTGATATACCCGAACTGAAGCACGACATCGACATACCCAAGATCAAGCCGGGTTCGATGGCGCACGCCAAGTCATTCCCCGCGGGGCAGGCCGTGCAGGACTTCATGGGCTATCCGCATGAACTGGGTGAGGACTGGAAAGAACGAGCCCTCGAGAAGATGGGCGATCTGCTGGGCAAATACCGTTCGCTGAAGGTCTTCCTCGACGCCTGCGTTCACTGCGGCGCCTGTACCGACAAGTGTCACTATTATCTCGGCACTTCCGATCCGAAGAACATGCCGGTGGCGCGCCAGGACCTGATGCGTCAGGTCTATCGCCGCTACTTCACCGCAACCGGCAAGCTGTTCCCCAAACTGGTCGGGGCGAAAGACCTGACCAAGGACGTGCTCGACGACTGGTACAACTACTACCACCAGTGCTCCGAATGCCGCCGCTGCTCGGTGTTCTGCCCTTACGGCATCGATACTGCCGAAATCACCATGGCCGGACGCGAGATCCTCAACCATGTCGGCATCGGCCAGAAATACTCCAACGAGATTCTGGGCAAGGTGCAGAAGATCGGCAATAACCTCGGACTCCCCGGCCCCGCGCTGGCAGACACCCTCGAAGGCCTTGAGGAGGATATCGAGGCCGACACCGGTGTTCCGGTCAAGATGCCGCTCGATGTGAAAGGCGCCGAAGTGCTGCTGGTCACGCCGTCCGCCGACTTCTTCTCCGAACCCCACGTCGAGTCGCTGATCGGCTATGCCAAGGTATTCCACGCCGCCGGCATCAACTGGACGCTGTCCTCTCATGCCTCGGAAGCCGGCAACTTCGGCCTGTTCAACGGCAACTACGAAACCATGCGCAAGGTCGCCATGCGTATTCGCGACGCCGCGCTCGAACTCGGCGTCAAGCGCATCGTGGTCGGCGAATGCGGGCACGCCTGGCGCGTCGCCTACAGCTTCTGGAACACGTTGACCGGAATCGGTTACGGCGGCAACGACCCGTTCTCGATCGAACTGCAGAAGCAGCTCGACCCGAACTACCCGCAGCCGCAGCATATCTGCGAACTGACCAACGATCTGATCAAGTCCGGCAGGATCAAGGTCGACCCCTCGGCCAACGACGATCTGGTGGTGACCTATCACGACTCGTGCAACGTCGCGCGTGCCTCGCGCATGGGTACCGAACCGGGCGGCCAGTTCACCATTCCGCGCGAGCTGATCCAGTCGGTAGTGAACAATTTCCACAACATGGCGGACGACACCATCTACGAGTCGACGTTCTGCTGTGGCGGTGGCGGCGGTCTCCTGACCGACGACCTGATGGAAGTCCGGGTCAAGGGTGCGATGCCGCGAATGACCGCATTGAACAACGTGGTCAAGGAACACCAGGTCAACTTCATGGCCACCATCTGCGCCATCTGCAAGGCGCAGTTCACCAAGGTTCTGCCCAAGTATGGCTTCGACATGAGCATGGTGGGCGGCATTCATCAATTGGTCAGCAAGGCGATCAAGCTCGACTGATCGTTAGTTTGATATATCAATTTATTTCGTAGGCGTTAGGAGAACCAACATGGCTGTCACGACGAACAAAGCTGCAAAAACCGAAGGCCTCACATGGCGTCGCTACAAGGAAGGCGAGACCGATGCTGACTTCCGCTCTTCCCAGGACAGGATTTTCCAGTCGAGCTGGACGCACAAATGTCCGGAGTACATGCTTTCAACGCCGCCCTGCCAGGGCTCCTGCCCGGCCGGTGAAGACATTCGCGGCTATCTGAACATCGTGCGCGGCATCGAGAAGCCGCCCGCAGGCGTGACCTGGCAGGAATACGCCTTCCGCCGCATCACCGAAGCCAACCCCTTCCCCGGCGTGATGGGCCGCGTCTGCCCGGCACCGTGCGAATCGGGTTGTAACCGCAACATGGTCGAGGACCATGTCGGCATCAACGCAGTCGAGCATTTCGTCGGCGACTGGGGCATCGAAAACAACATGACCTACACGTCGACCGCCGCTGAAACCGGCAAGAAAGTCGCCGTGATCGGTGCCGGCCCGGCTGGCCTCGCCGCCGCCTACCAGCTGCGTCTGCGCGGCCATGGCGTGACCATTTTCGACGAGCACGAAGAGCTCGGCGGCATGATGCGCTACGGCATTCCCGGCTTCCGCACCCCGCGTGAAATGCTCGATGCGGAAATCAAGCGCATCATCGACCTCGGCGTGGAAACCCGTCTGAAGACCCGCATCGGTTCCGACGTCAGCTTCGAGCAGATCGAAAAGGAATTCGACGCCATCTTCATGGCGATGGGTGCCCAGGCCGGTCGTCCGCTGCCGGTTCCCGGCGCCGAGGCACCCAACTGCGTGACTGCCGTGGCCTTCCTGCGCGCGTTCAACGAGGGCCGCCTGCAGCACGTCGGCAACCGCGTGGTGGTTATCGGCGGTGGCGATACCTCGATCGACGTCGCGACCGTTGCCCGCCGCCTCGGCAACGTCACCAAGTCAGGCACCCATGACGATCGCCCCGAAGCGGTGATCGCCGGTCACATGGCGCAGGACGTCGCCTCCATTTCCGCCCGCGAAGGCGCCGAGGTGGTGCTGGTTTCGCGCGCCACCCTGGACAAGATGGCGGCCAACAAACATGAAGTCGAGCATGCGCTGCAGGAAGGCATCGAGATCATCGGCGGCGTCACTCCGGTGGCCGTAGTGGTCGATGAGCGTGGCCGCGCCACTGCGCTGCGCGTTGCCGATTTCGTCATGGAAGGCAAGGAAACCAAACTCGTCGAAGGCACCGAGCGTGACCTGCCGGCCGACCTGATCGTGTCCGCGATCGGCCAGGGTGTGGATTTCACCGGCCTTGAGCAGTTCAACAACAACAACGGCCTGATGAAAGCCGACAAGAACTATCGTTTCCCCGGTAAAGAGCACATCTTCGTCGGTGGCGACGTGCTGCGTCCGCACCTGCTGACCACCGCGATCGGCCATGCCTCGATCGCTGTCGACGGCATTGACGCCTTCCTCGCCGGCAAGGAACTCGACAAGCGCCCGAAAGTGGACGTTCACCACTTCGACGAAATCCGCAAGTGGCTCGAATCCGGCCACGAATACAGTGAAGTTCACGGCGGGGTCTGGGGCACTTCGGAGCGCAAGGATATCCTGCACAACTTCGAGGACCGTTCGGCGCGCCACATCATTCCGCACAACGATCTGTTCCTCGGTCACTTCCCCAATGTGCCACGGCATATCCGCGACGTGATCGTGCTCGACAAGGAAGGCGCGCTCGGCAACTTCGAAGAGCGTTTGCAGCTTCTGTCCGAAAAGGCAGTCGTCGACGAGGCCAAGCGCTGCATGTCCTGCGGCCAGTGCTTCGAATGCGACAACTGCGTGGTCTACTGCCCGCAGACCGCCGTGTTCAAGGTGAAGAAGAAGGACAACCCCACCGTGGGTCGTTACGTCGACACCGACTACGGCAAGTGCATTGGCTGCCACATCTGCGCCGACGTATGCCCGACCGGTTACATCATCATGGGCATGGGTGACTAAGCGTGATGAGCAAGATGCAAGGCCGCTGGGGCCGGATGATGGGGCTGCTCGTGTCGGCGGTGCTGGCGTGGGGCGGGCTGTCGTCCGCCCACGCGGCCGCTCCCAAGCCGATCATTGAAAAGGCTGCCAAGGGCGAGCAGTGTGTGGAAGCCACCGACTACATGCGTCGCAATCACATGAAGGTTCTGAACCATCATCGCGACAAGACTGTGATCGAAGGCATCCGCACCAAGCAGCACAGCCTCAAGGAGTGCATCAACTGTCACGCCAGCGAGAAGACCGGCAGCGTCGCAGCCGCCAAGGAAAACTTCTGCGTCAGCTGCCACACCTATGCGGCGGTCAAGATCGACTGCTTCGATTGCCATTCGACCAAGCCGCAGACGTCGCCGGCGATGCGTCCGCTGACCGTCGATGGCGCGCATTACACGCATAAAGTCGCGGCCCAGACGGGTATCGGGATTGCCGTGGAAGAAATGGCTGGGGCTGCGAAATGAGCGAAATCAGATCCAAATCCGCACAGACGGTCGACTCGCCCGAGCGCCGTCGCTTTGTCGGTGCGGCCACTGCGACCGCAGCAGGCCTTGCGATCGCGCCTGGCGTGATGCTTTATCAGGTTGCGCACGGCAAGGCGGACGAGCAGGGAGTGACCAGCGCAGTGCGCTGGGGCATGCTGGTCGATGCGACCAAGTGTGCGACCGGCTGCAATGACTGCGTGTCGGCCTGCAGTACGGAAAACGGCTGGACGCCGGTTGCCGAAAGCAAACATCCCAAGCAGGCGCCGCAGTGGATCCGCAAGCTGGAGTTGCAGGATCCGCTGACGCAGATGGAAACCAATCTGCCGATGATGTGCCAGCACTGCGCCGAGCCGCCCTGCGTCGACGTTTGTCCGACCGGTGCTTCGTTCAAGCGCGCCGACGGCATCGTGCTGGTCAACCGCCACACCTGTATCGGTTGCCGTTACTGCATGATGGCCTGCCCCTACAAGGCACGTTCACTGGTGCACGAACCGCTCAACGACACCCAGAAGCCGGACGTGCCGCGGGGTATCGGTTGCGTCGAAGCGTGTACTTTCTGCGTGCAGAAAGTCGATCGTGGCGACGGCACCACGGCCTGTGTCGAGGCATGCACCGCTGCCGGCCACAATGCGCTGGTGTTTGGCGACATGAATGACCCGGAAAGCGAGATCTCGAAACGTCTGCGCGAACTGCCGACCAAGCAGGTACGTGCCGACCTCAATCTCAATCTCGGCGTTCGCTATCACGGAATCTAAGACAACATGGCAAGCATCACCTTCCGCGAAGTAGAAGGCAGCAGCCTGAAGTACTGGCTGCTGTTCGGGGGCCTGGGCCTCTTCGTCCTGTTTGGCGCATTGGCCTGGAACTACATGCATCACCATGGCCACGTAGTCACCGGCATGGACAACCAGATCGTCTGGGGCCTGCCGCACGTGTTCGCGGTGTTCCTGATCGTCGCGGCCTCCGGCGCGCTCAACGTTGCCTCGATCGCGTCAGTGTTCAACAAGCCGATGTACAAGCCACTGGCGCCGCTGTCGGCCATCCTGGCCCTGGCCCTGATGGCGGGCGGCCTGCTGGTGCTGGTGCTCGATCTTGGTCGTTCCGATCGGCTGATCGTGGCGATGACGCACTTCAACTTCAAGTCGATGTTCACCTGGAACGTCTTCCTCTATTCCGGCTTCTTCGGCCTCGTAGGTGTTTACCTGTGGACCATGCTCGACCGCAGCGTCAAGTCTTATTCCAAGGCCGCAGGCACGGCGGCCTTCATCTGGCGTCTGGCGCTGACGACCGGTACCGGTTCGCTGTTCGGCTTTCTGATCGCGCGTGAACTCTACGGTTCCTCGATGCTGGCGCCGATGTTCATCATCATGTCATTCGCCTACGGTCTGGCCATCTACCTGATGGTGCTCGCCGCTGCCTACGCCTGGACCGGCCGCCCCCTCGGCGATGCGGTGATGATGCGGCTGAAAAACCTGCTGGCGGTGTTCGTCGCCGCGGTGCTTTATTTCGTCGTGGTCTACCACATGACCAACCTCTATTTCACCAAGCTGCACAGCGTCGAAGCCTTTGTCCTGCGCGACGGCGGCCTCTTCACCACGCTGTTCTGGGTGGTACAGATACTCATCGGCTGCGTGATTCCGCTGGTGATCCTGCTGACCGCTCTGGGCAGGCAGCGCGCCTGGATCATGATCGCCTGCGCGCTGATCATCGTCGGCGGTGTGGCGCAGATGTATGTCACCATCATCGGCGCCCAGGCCTATCCGCTGGACATGTTCCCTGGCCTGGTCGAAAAGAGCAGCTACTTCGACGGCGTGGTCCACAGCTATACCCCCAGCGTGCCCGAACTTTTCCTGGGTCTCGGCGGGGTGGCGGTCGCGCTGCTGATGACCACCTTCGGGGTCAAGGTGTTGCGCCTGTTGCCGGCCAGCCTGGACGACGCCACCGTCGCCAAGCTGGAACACTGATTTCTTGAACTGCCGGGCAATAGACCGGCGGGGAAACGCCCGGCATGAACCAGCAAGCCACATCGGCAGCTTCCCTCAAACAAACCGACCTGCGCGGGGCTTACATGCCCCGCGTGTTCATTTCCGCCGCCCATAAATCGTCCGGTAAGACCACGCTGACGCTCGGGTTGTGCGCCGCGCTGCATGCGCGTGGACACGCCGTGCAGCCGTTCAAGAAGGGGCCGGACTATATCGACCCGCTGTGGCTGGGCATGGCGGCCCGGCGTTCCTGCTACAACCTCGATTTCCACATGATGCGGCGCGACGAGATCGAACAGCTGTTTGCCCGAGCGGCAGCGGACGCGCGCATCAGCCTGATCGAAGGCAACAAGGGCCTGTATGACGGCCTCGATCTCGACGGCAGCAACAGCAACGCCGCGCTCGCCAAGCTGCTCGGCACGCCGGTGGTGCTGGTGATCGACGCGCGCGGCATGACCCGCGGGGTGGCGCCGCTGATTCTCGGCTATCAGGCCTTCGACCGCGATATCCGCATCGCTGGCGTCATCCTCAACAATCTCGGCGGCAGCCGCCACGAATCCAAGCTGCGCGCGGTGATCGAGCATTACACCGATGTCGAGGTGATCGGGGCGGTGCAACATGATCCGGCCATGCAGATCACCGAACGCCATCTCGGACTGGTACCGGCCAACGAACAGCAGGCCGCGCAGGAGCGCATTCTCCAAGTGGGCGAACGGGTGGCAGCTCAGGTCGATCTCGATCGCCTGCTGGCAATCGCCGACAGCGCGCCGCCGCGCGAGAGGGTGGTTCCGCCGTCAACGGGCACGGCGGCAGGGCGCCTGAAGGTGGCGATCGCGCACGACCCGGCCTTCGGTTTCTACTACAGTGAGGACCTCGACGCGCTGCGCGCCGCCAACGTCGAGTTGGTCGAACTCGATACCCTGCACGCGGACCGGCTGCCCGAGGTCGATGGCCTCGTCATCGGTGGTGGCTTCCCCGAAATGTTCATGGCGGAACTCGAGGCCAACGCTCCGCTGCGCACCGCCATCCGTCGTGCCATCGAGGCCGGACTGCCGACCTATGCGGAATGCGGCGGCTTGATGTATCTGTCGAGGAGTCTCAGCTGGCAGGGACAGACGCGCCAGATGGTCGGCGTGGTGCCGGGCGATACGATGATGCACGAGCGGCCGGTCGGCCGTGGCTACGCCCGCCTGCAGCCCACCGGGGACGACCGCTGGCAGGAGACCGCCCCAATTCCCGCGCACGAATTTCACTATTCGAGCTTGGAAAACCTGCCTGCCGACTCCATATACGCATATAGCGTCGCGCGTGGCCACGGCATCGACGGTGCGCACGACGGCTACCAGCGCCACAACCTGCTGGCCGCCTACGTGCATCGCCGCGGCGCGGGCGAGCAGGGCTGGATCGCCCCGTTTTTGAACCAGGTACGTGCGCACAAGGCGCGCGTTGCCGCTTGAACCGAACCAAGGAATCGCCATGATCAAGATCACCGACGCCGCCGCCGAGCAGATTCGCGCCGCCAACAACAACCCGGACATGTTCGAGATGATCCTGCGCGTCGCCGCCTACCAGGAGGACGACGGCAGCGTGAACTACGGCATGGGCTTCGATATCGAACGCGAAGCGGATGAACACCTCATCGTCAACGGCATCCAGCTCCTGATCGCCCCATCGAGCACGCCCTACCTGCAGGGCGTGACGCTCGACTTCGTCGAAATGAGCCCGGGCGACATGCGCTTTATTTTCATCCCGCCCTATTCTTCCGAGTCTGGCGACGAAGCCGCATCCGCCGAGTGAAACGATGAACTTCCTGCCGATCTTCCTCGATATCCGTGACCGTCACTGCCTGCTGGTAGGCGGCAGCGAAACCGCCGCGCGCAAGGCCGAACTGCTGCTGCGCG
>JBGSTQ010000103.1:0-2001 GCA_041736375.1 Thiobacillaceae bacterium | reverse complement strand
GGCCCGCTGCGCGTCATGGATACGCCGATTTCAGAAGGCGGCTTCACCGGCCTCGGCATCGGCGCCTCCTTCCTCGGCGTGCGCCCCGTCAACGAGATCATGTCGGTCAACTTCGCCTGGCTGGCGATGGACCAGATGTTCAACTCCGCCGCCAAGGTGCGCTACATGTCGGGCGGCCAGCTGACCGCGCCGTGCGTGTTCCGCTCCGCCGGAGGTGCTGCGCACCAGCTCGGCGCGCAGCACTCGGCGCGCATGGAGAAGGTGTTCATGGGCATCGCCGGCCTGCGCGTGGTCACCCCGTCCAATCCCAAGCAGGCCTACGGCCTGTTGAAGTCGGCGATCCGCTGCGACGACCCGGTGTTCATCAACGAGCACGAACTGATGTACAACATGAAGGGTGAAGTCCCCGACGGCGAATACTTCCACCCGCTGGAAGGCTCGGAAGTCACGCGTTCCGGCACCGACGTCACCCTGTTCGGCTACAACATCTCGGTGCACTGGTGCCTGAAGGCCGCCGAAATCCTCGACAAGCAGTACGGCATCTCGGCCGAGGTCGTCGACCTCTATTCGCTGTCGCCGCTCGATCGCGACGGCATCAGGAAGTCGGTCAGCAAAACCCACCGCGCGGTCATCGCCGAAGAGGACGAAGCGCCGGTCGGCGTCGGCTCCGAAGTCATCGCCATCATCAACGAGGAATGCTTCTTCGAACTGGACGCCGCCCCGGTGCGCGTGCACTCGGCGCTGGTGCCGCAGCCCTACAACCACACGCTGGAAAAAGCGGCGATTCCCGATCACGAGGATGTGGTGAAGGCGGTTCTGAAACTGTTTGGTAAAGCTTAAGGGATCAGGGGTCAGGATTCAGGGGTCAGGGCGTGAACAACTACCGTGATCTGAAAGTCTGGCAGATGGCGATGATGCTGACAGAAGACATCTACCGGGCGACTGAATCCTTCCCTTCCCGGGAAACCTATGCGCTGGCTAATCAACTCCAGCGCGCAGCTGTTTCCATCCCGTCCAATATTGCTGAAGGTCACGCAAGAAATTCGACGAAGGATTACTTGCGTTTTCTATCGATTTCACAGGGTTCGCTGGCTGAAGCAGAAACACAGCTCGAACTCGCGCACCGGCTGGGTTATATCACCCACGCCGTGTTGCATCGTCTGCTTGAGCAGACCAACGAGGTTGGCCGCATGTTGCAAGGCTTGAGAAGCGCTCTGGCCGTAAAACTATCGCCAACTCCCTGATCCCTGACCCCTGAATCCTGACCCCTAAATCCTATGAATCATTACGCCATCACGATGCCGCAGCTCTCGGACACCATGACCGAGGGCGTGGTCGTCACCTGGGAAAAGCAGCCCGGCGACCGCGTCGAGCGCGGCGATATCGTTGCCACGGTCGAGACCGACAAGGCCATCATGGACGTCGAGGTGTTCAAGGCCGGGTATCTGGCCGGACCGCTTGCCGACATCGGCGCGACCATCGCCGTCGGCGGGGCACTCGGCTACATCACCGACACCGCGGGCGACGTGGCGATCGCCGCCGACGAAGTGGTGGAAGAGCAGGCGCAGACCGAAATGATTCCGCATCACGCCGGCACGCCGATCGTGATGCCGCAGCTGTCGGACACCATGACCGAAGGCGTGGTGGTCACCTGGGAAAAGCAGCCCGGCGACGCCATCAAGCGCGGCGACATCGTCGCCACGGTCGA
The DNA here is from genome assembly GCA_041736375.1 of Thiobacillaceae bacterium. Taxonomy (GTDB): domain Bacteria; phylum Pseudomonadota; class Gammaproteobacteria; order Burkholderiales; family Thiobacillaceae; genus Thiobacillus. The sequence goes on along the minus strand of JBGSTQ010000103.1, from coordinate 293 downwards.
GACCGACAAGGCCATCATGGACGTCGAGGTATTCCAGGACGGCTGGCTCTCCGGCCCGATCGCCGACATCGGCAGCGTGGTCGAAGTCGGCCACCCGATGGGCTTCATCGTCGACGACAAGTCCAAGGCCAACGATACCGGCGTCACCATCGGCGCTGACCACAAGGTCAAGGAAACCCATCACATCGCCACTCCCACGGGCGAGAAGCCGGCCGTCAAGCTAGCCGCGAAGCCGATCCCCGCGCCGGTGACCGCCAGCGGCAGCATGCCCCCGGTGGCGCGCCCGCAGGGCC
>JBGSTQ010000094.1:0-8581 GCA_041736375.1 Thiobacillaceae bacterium | reverse complement strand
GGCCCGCGCCGCCTGCATGTCCTGTTGATGGGAACGACGGCAGAGGGTTGAGGCTGACCAGGATCCATGAAAGCAAAAGGCCGCCCGGATAGGCGGCCTTTTGCTTTCATGTCATTGGTGGCCAGGGGCGGAATCGAACCGTCGACACGCGGATTTTCAATCCGCTGCTCTACCAACTGAGCTACCTGGCCAAAAGAGGGCGCAATTTAACCAGTTTGCCCCCTTGGCGTCAAGGAAAAGCCGTGCTTTTGGGGCTCAGCATGCCAGTCCATGCAGGCCGCACAGGTGACGTTTGACGAGCGCCAGCACGATCCACAGCCAGAACAGCAGAAAGAAGGTCAGCACGGGGATGTGGGCGTCGATGACGAAGCGCGGGGTGATGAAGCGCACGGCGCGCACGACCGGCTGGGTGACGATGCGCAGCACGCGGTAGAAGAGGTTCTGGTCACGGTATTTGCCGGCCAGCACGCCGAGCACGCCCTGGCCGAGCAAGGCGAAACCGGCGACCTCGACCAGCGCGCGCAGAATGGAGATCAGTTGAATGTCAAACGGCATGACGGTGCGTTCGTCGAATGAAAGGACGATTCTATCGCAGCTTGTCAGGCCGTCGCTTGCCCGGGACAATGCGCGCTGACGTCAACTTGTTTCAATCCCATGATGAATTTTGACCGTGTGCGACATGGCCTGCGTGGCGCATTGTTTGAACTGCTGCGTCAGCCCGAGCGGGCCCAGGCAGCGTATCTCGACAGTCATCGCGCCGATCCCACCCATGCCGGCACGCTGCGCATGCTGGGCTGGATGGAAGCGCGGCGGGAGCGCTGGCCGGAAGCGGCGCGCTGGTATGAAAGGGCAATCGAGAACGAGCCTGATGACGCCAATACCTGGTTCAATCTGGGCTATGTGTGCGACAGGGGTGGCATGGACGAGGCGGCAATCAAGGCCATGCAGCGAGCGACCGAGTTGAATCCCGACAACGATCGTGCCTGGTATGGGTTGGGCATGCTGCACGCGCGTCATGGTCGTCATCGCGATGCGGCAGCGGCGTTGACCGAGGCAGGCCGCCTGCAGCCGATGAACGGGCTGGCCTGGTACGCGCTGGGCATGGCCTGGCAGCACTGCAACGAGCCGGACAAGGTGGCGGCGGTGATCGAGCACACGCTGACACACGATCCACTGACCGCGCAGCGGCTGATCCGCGAAACCGGACGCAGCGATTACGCGCACCGGCTCGGTTGAGTAGACGTACCAGGGACGTAAAAAAGCCAGCCCCGTGAGGCTGGCTTTTTTGTTGCGCCCGAAAGCGCGTTGCAGCGGTCAGGCTGCGCGGGTGTCGATGTCGCCTTCCAGGTTCGGATAGCGTACATGGTCGACCAGCTGCTGGATTTCGATGCTGGGAGCACGCGAGATCAGCGAGCCGATGATGACACCAATGAAGCCGGCCGGCATGCCGAAGACGCCGGCAGCGATCGGCTTGATGGCGAACCATTCGTTGGCTGCGACGCCACCGAAGAAGTCGTAGGTGATGAACATGTAGTACATGCACACACCCAGACCGGCCAGCATGCCGATGACCGCGCCGAGGTAGTTGGCGCGCTTCCAGAACACGCCGAGCACCAGCGCCGGGAAGAACGCCGAGGCGGCCAGCGAGAACGCGGCGCCGACCAGGAACAGGATGTCACCCGGTTTCAGCGAGGCGGTGTACGCGGCCAGCAAGGCGACCACCAGCAGCAGGCCCTTGGAGATGGCCAGACGGCGCACGGTCGACGCTTTCGGGTCGATCATCTTGTAGTAGACGTCGTGCGACAGCGCGTTGGCGATGGTCAGCAACAGACCGTCGGCGGTCGACAGCGCGGCAGCCAGACCGCCTGCCGCCACCATGCCCGAGATCACGTAGGGCAGGCCGGCGATTTCCGGCGTCGCCAGCACGATGAGGTCGCCGCCGATGGTCATTTCGGCAAGCTGCACCAGGCCGTCCTTGTTGAGGTCGGAGATCTTCATCAGGGTCGGATCGACGGCCGCCCAGTTCGCCACCCAGGCGGGCAGCGAGGCGAACGACGAGCCGATCAGGTTGTTGTAGACCTCGAACTTGACCAGCACCGCCAGCGCGGGCGCGGTGAAGTACAGCAGGAAGATGAAGAACAGCGACCAGAATACCGACTTACGCGCATCACGCACCGATGGCGTGGTGTAGTAGCGCATCAGGATGTGCGGCAGCGAGGCGGTACCGACCATCAGACACAGCACCAGCGCGATGAAGTTGCGGCGCTTCTTGTCGGTTTCAGCCTGGTCTTCGGCCTTGGCCGCGGCGATCTCGGCCTCGGTGGCGCCGGGGTTGTCCTTCAGCAGCTTCTTCTCGGCACCCTTGCCGGAGAAGGCGGTGGCATGAGCCGCGACCGGGCCGGCCGCTTTCTTGGCGCCGTCTGCCGCCTTCTTCAGCTTGGCCAGCAGGGCGTCGGGACCGGTGAGGTCCGCGATCTCCTTGGCCTTGGCGTCGATCTTCTTGGCGTCGGGTTCGGGCGCGGCCTTCAACTCGGCCAGCTCGGTATCGAGCTTGGCGCGGGCTTCGCCGACGAGGGTGTCGGCGGTTCCGGCAGCCATCGCCGCTTCCAGTGCCTTGACCTTCTCCTCGCCGGCGAGCTGCTTCTCCTTGTGCAGTGCGCGCACCGAAGCTTCGGCGGCGCCGAGCGTGGTGGTCGGATCGTTCAGCTCTTTTTCCTTGGCGGTGACCTGCTCCAGCACTTGGCCGTAGGCGACCTGCGGAACCGGATTGCCGGTGATGCTCACCGACAGCCACACCACTGGAATCATGTAGGCAAGGATCAGGATGATGTACTGCGCGACCTGGGTCCAGGTCACCGCGCGCATGCCGCCGAGGAAGGAGCACACCAGAATCCCGGCGAGACCGGCGAACACGCCGACCTGGAATTCCAGGCCGGTGAGGCGCGCGGTGATGAGGCCCACACCATAAATCTGCGCGACCACGTAGACGAACGAGCAGATGATGGCCGCGATGACGCCGATGGTTCGGGGCAGGTTGCCGCCGAAACGCGCACCGAGAAAGTCGGGAATGGTGAACTGGCCGAACTTGCGCAGGTAGGGCGCGAGCAACAGCGCCACCAGCACATAGCCGCCGGTCCAGCCCAGGATGAACGCAAGGCCGTCAAAACCGGTCAGGTACAGTGTGCCGGCCATACCGATGAAGGACGCTGCCGACATCCAGTCCGCGCCGGTGGCCATGCCGTTGAACAGCGCGGGTACACGGCGTCCGGCGACGTAGTATTCCGACACGTCGGCGGTCTTCGACATGATGCCGATGCCCGCATACAGCGCGATGGTGGCGGCGAGGAAGATGTAGCCGATCCATCTGGGGGGAAGGCCCATCTGCTCCAGGATGGCGAGCACGATGACGAAGGCGATGAAGCCGCCGGTGTAGAAGGTGTAGTACTTCTTCAGTTGCGAGAAGAACTGGCTCTGGCTTTGGGTGCTCATTCTTCATCTCCCTCGTGGACGCCGAATTCCTGGTCCAGCTGGTTCATGCGGTAGGCATAAAACCAGATGACGAGGACATAGATGATGAGTGAACCCTGGGCCGCCATGTAGAAGGCGAAGGGGAAACCCATGATGACGATATTGTTGAGCTGGGGGGCAAAATAGATGACGACGAACGTCACCACGAACCAGATGGCGAGCAACACTGCGGTGAGCCGCAGATTCTTGCGCCAGTACTCCTGATGTCTCTCCGACAACTGCATGGCAACTCCTCCTTTTTTAGTGTGGTGGGAACGCGCTGGCTGGCTTGGCAGGTATGAGGTTTGGCGCGCGTGCGCGGAGTTTAAGTATTTGTGACGGCGCCTGCAAACAGATTAGAAAGCACTAATGCGCCGACAGCCAGCGCCGCGCCTGTGCCAATTTGTTCAGTGCGTGGGCGTTTTTCATGTTCTGTTTTTGGGCGGCTTGCAACAGTACCAGCCAGAGTTCGGCGGTCGCGAACGCATCCGCCAGCGCGCCATGGCGGGCATAGTTGGCGATGCCGAAATAGCCCAGCCAGTCATCCAGACTGCGGCAATCCGCTGCGGCTTCGGGGAACAGCAGCGGCGCGATGACCGCCGCGTCGAACCAGGCTGCATCGTGGTTCCAGCCCAGACGGGTGCGCGCATCACGCTGCAGCACGGTCTGGTCGAACGCGGCATGGAACGCCACCCGTGGGCTGTTGCCGACATGCTCCAGATAGTCGAGCAGGGCCGATTCGGGCGAAGCCCCCTCGCGCTGCACGCTGCCGCTGATGCCGTGGATCAGGATGTTGCCGGCAGCGGTGGCTTCGGCCTGCTGCAGGTGCACTTCGAAACTCTCACCCATGCGGATCTGCGCCTGGTCAATTATTACTACGCCGATCGCCAGCAAGGCGTCACGTTGGGTGTCCAGACCGCCGGTTTCGGTGTCCACCACACACCAGCGCTGCTGGTGCAGCGGCCGCTTCAGGTCGGGCTTCTTCCTGGTCAGGGCGTCGAGCCGCGTCTGGACGTCGGCATCGAGCGCCGCAACCGGCCGTCGTGCAAAGGGCCAGATCACCGTTCGTAGTCCAGCGCCAGCCGGGATTGCAGCTTGCGCGCCTGACGAAAAGCCTCGCGCAGGATGCGGCGGTCGAGCTGGTTGAGCGTATCCGGATCGAGATGGTTGTCCGGCGCCATGCCCTGGCGCTGCTGCCCGTGCTGATGCCGCAGCCGCAACAGCTGCAGAAAGTGAAAGGCGCTGTTCCAGTCGGCGATCTCGGCCTCGGGAACCTGCAGGGCGCGCGCGGATTCGCGCAGCCGCTTGGCGGTGTTGGTCTGCGGCACGCCGGCGGCCAGCGCCATGATGCGTGCCGCATCGACAAACGGCATGGTGCCGTTGAGCTTGAGATCGAGCATGTGCGGATGGGCGACGTCATCCGACAGGACAAAGTCGCGCACCACCCCGAGCGGCGGCCGGTTGCGCAGGGCGTTGCTGGCCATCTGCCGCAGAAAGCGCGGATTTTTCTGCGCCGCCTGATTCAGCCAGGCACGCAGATCCAGCGCCAGCGACGCATCGCCGGCGAGCGGGCGAAAATCGAAAAAGATGCTGGCGTGCAGCAGCGCCTCGGGGTCGCCCTGGTCGATCCAGTTGGCAAATACCCGCTGCCAGGCCTCGGCCGACAGGCACCATTTGGGATTGCTCGCCATGATGCCGCCCTTGCACAGCGGAAAACCGCAGGCGTCGAGACGTTCGTTGACGCGCCGGGCAAAGGCCAGCAGCGCGTCGATTTCGGCCTCGCCGGCCTGGAAAAAGATCAGCGCATTGTCCTGGTCGGTCGACAACGTCTGTTCCATTCGTCCTTCCGATCCCAGCGCCATCCAGCACCAGCGCACATGGGCAAGATCCAGGGATTGGCTCTCCAGGTCGATGATGCGCTCGGTCAGGCGGTCGTTGAGGCCGGAAATGATGGCCGTGAGATTTTCCGCATCCATGCCCTGCGCCAGCAGGCTGTGCGCCAGTTCGCCGATATCGTGCGCCAGGATCGTCAGCTGTTCGAGCGTTTCGGCGCGTGCCATGGCGCGCGAGACGCCTTCCATGCTGAGGCGCCGCAGGGCGAACACATCCTTTTCGGAGACCACGCCGACCAGCTGACCCTGTGAAACCAGCGGGATGTGATGGATGCCCTGCTGGGCCATCAGCAGCAGGGCGTCGGACGCCGGCGCATCCGCCTCCAGGGTGGCGGGGGTGGCGGTCATCACGCTGGATACCGCTGCCGTCAGCGGCACCTGCGCCAGGGTCACGCGCTTCAGCACATCCTTGAGGGTGAGAATGCCGACCGGTCGCGCGTCGGCGGAGCAGACCATCACCGACCCGACCCGTGCCGCATCCATGGCGGAAAGCGCCTGTTCCAATGGTGTTTCCGGCGACACCCACACCGGCGCACGCTGCACCAGGGTGCGCAGGGGACGCGAGAATCGGCTTTCGTCATCCTGCGCCAGGGCATATTCCGACTGCACGGCGCGCTGTGAATGCTCCAGCAGGCTGGCGATGCGGCGCGTGCAGAAATCCTTGAACGCGCTGCTGTTCGTCAGCAGGGTATGGAAATCGGCGCCCGCGAGGGTGTAGCAGAAGACATCGCTGGCGGCGACGTAACGGTTCGCCGCGCCGCGTTCGGCGAGCAGGGCGCCGAGCGGGAACATCTCGCCCGCGGTCAGCTGCAGCACCGTCTGGCCTTCCGCGGTCTCGCCCTGTACCGCGCCCTGCTTGACGATGAACAGCGAATTCGGCGCGGCGTCGGAAGGTTCGAGCAGCGGCTCGCCCTGCGGAAAGTAGGCCACTGACAGGCGCTGCACCAGCCACAGCAGATCGCCCTCGGCCATCGCCGAAAACGGTGACTGCTGTCGCAGCATTTCCATCGTGGCGCGTTGAAGGCTGTTGGCGAGCGGGATGATATGGGTCATGGGCGGAGCGCAGCGCGGCAGGAAATTGCGTGCAATTTACAGCGCATCGGCGATTGCATGCAAAAGTTGCCGGGCTCGATGTCTTTCGGGTTGCCCGCGTGGGCTGCTGGCGACGCCTCGGCGCAATGGTCGAGATTGACCGATTGGCGCCTAGATGAAACCAACCCAGCGGCCCCAGGTCTCTACCACTTCGATTCAAGTGCTTGGCATTCCATGTCCCCGACCCGAAAGAACAATCCGCTGCCCGAACTCCTGATCAACATCGTCATTCCGTCCGTCATCCTGATGAAGTTCAGCGGCGCGCAGGACCTTGGCGCCGTCGGCGGACTCCTGGCCGCGCTGGCTTTCCCGCTCGGCTGGGGGGCGGTCGAACTGCTCGGGCGCGGCAAGATCAATTTCTTTTCGGTGCTGGGCCTGGTCAGCATCCTGCTCACCGGCGGCATTGGCCTGCTGCAGCTCGACACCCGGTGGCTGGCGGTGAAGGAAGCGGCGATCCCCGGTCTGATCGGCCTGGCCGTGCTGCTGTCCACCCGTACCCGCTACCCGCTGGTCAGGACAATGCTCTACAACCCGACGCTCTTCGACGTGGCGCGGGTGCAGCAGCAGCTCGAAGCGCGCGGCACGACCCGTCATTTCGAGGCGCGCCTGCAGAATGCGACCTACCTGCTTGGCGGCACCTTCTTCTTTTCCGCGGCGATGAACTACTTCCTCGCCACCTGGATCGTTACCAGCCCGGCGGGCAGCGAGGCCTTCAATGCCGAACTCGGGCGCCTGACCCTGTTGAGCTACCCGATGATCGCCCTGCCTTCGATGCTGATGATGATGGCGGCGCTTTACTACCTGGCCCGGGCGATGCGCGAACTGGCTGGATTGGCGCTCGTCGACGCGCTGAACGCGAACGCCGGCCGCCAGTAACCGGTCCGGCAACGCTACATGACAGCCTGCATCGGTGGTTATGCGGAGCAATAAAAAGCCCCGCCGAAGCGGGGCTTTTGAACTGCCGGAACGGGGTGACCGTTCGTTGCCCGCAAGGAGCGGGCCGTGGTTGAAATGACGCTTGCGCCCTGAAGGACTCCGATCCGCTACGTGCTGAAGCATGTGCGGAATCGTAGGCGTCAACAACCACGTTTACATCATGCCCATGCCGCCCATGCCGCCCATGCCACCCATGTCGCCGCCGCCCATCGAGGCAGACGACTTGTCTTCCGGCAGGTCGGCGACCATGCAGTCGGTGGTCAGCATCAGGCTGGCGATCGACGCGGCGTTCTGCAGCGCGACGCGGGTCACCTTGGTGGGGTCGAGCACGCCCATCGCCACCATGTCGCCGTATTCGCCGGTCTGCGCGTTGTAGCCGAAATTGCCTTTGCCTTCCAGCACCTTGTTGACCACGACCGAGGGTTCTTCGCCGCAGTTCTTGACGATCTGGCGCAGCGGCTCTTCGATGGCGCGCAGCACGATCTTCACGCCAGCGTCCTGGTCGTGATTGTCACCCTTGAGGCTGGTTATCGAGGAACGCGCACGCAGCAGCGCCACGCCGCCGCCGGGAACGATGCCTTCTTCCACCGCGGCGCGGGTGGCATGCAGCGCGTCTTCGACACGGGCTTTCTTCTCTTTCATTTCGACTTCGGTTGCCGCGCCCACCTTGATGATGGCGACGCCGCCGGCCAGCTTGGCCTTGCGCTCCTGCAGCTTCTCCTTGTCGTAGTCGCTGGTCACTTCCGCGATCTGCTTGTTGATCTGGCTGATGCGGCCCTTGATCGCGTCGTGATTGCCAGCGCCGTCGATGATGGTGGTGTTTTCCTTGCCGATCTCGATGCGCTTGGCGCGGCCGAGGTCGGTCAGCTGGGCTTTTTCAAGGGAGAGGCCGACTTCTTCGGCGATCACGGTGCCGCCGGTGAGGATCGCCATGTCTTCCAGCATCGCCTTGCGACGATCGCCGAAGCCCGGGGCCTTGACGGCGCAGGTCTTCAGGATGCCGCGGATGTTGTTGACCACCAGGGTGGCGAGCGCTTCGCCGTCGACATCTTCGGCAACGATCATCAGCGGCTTGCCGGCCTTGGCCACTTGCTCCAGTACGGGCAGCAGGTCGCGGATGTTGGAGATCTTCTTGTCGAACAGCAGGATGTAGG
>JBGSTQ010000034.1:0-2063 GCA_041736375.1 Thiobacillaceae bacterium | reverse complement strand
TGGGGCATGGGCCTGGCGCTTACCCATGCCACGCTGGAGCGGCTCGGCGGCAATGTCACCCTGAGCGGGCGCGACGGCGGCGGCACCCGCGTCCGTATCACCCTGCCCTGGAAAGTCGCCGCATGAACATGAAACTGCTGATCGTCGAGGACGACATCGATTTTGCTGTTGCCCTGTCGCGTGCCATGAAGAAACGGGGCTTAGACGTTGCTCTGGCCCACGATGCAGGGGAAGCCCGGTCCGTCGCCGAAAGCTTTGGCCCCAGCCATGCGATCGTCGATCTGAAGCTGCCCGGCGAATCGGGCCTCAAGGTCGTCGAAATGCTCGCAGCCCGCACGCCCGCGCCCGCCATCGTCGTGCTCACCGGCTATGCCAGCATCGCCACTGCAGTCGAGGCAGTGCGGCTGGGCGCACGGCATTACCTGGCGAAACCGGCCGACGCCGACGAAATCCTCTCAGCGCTGCTGCGCGACCAGCCCGATGCCACACTGGAAGTCAGCCCCGAACCGCTGTCGGTGGCAAGGCTGGAATGGGAGCACATCCAGAAGGTACTGAACGAAAACGACGGCAACATCTCGGCCACCGCGCGCGCGCTGAAAATGCACCGCCGAACGCTGCAAAGAAAGCTCGACAAGAATCCGCCGAAGGCCGGTTGAGCACTCAGTGGCCGGTGCCCCAATCGACCCAACCCGTGTAGGCCGTCAGCAGCACGAGCACGCCGAACACGATGCGGTACCAGGCAAACACGGTGAAATCGTGACGGCTGATGAAGCGGATCAGGCCGCGCACCGCCAGCAGGGCGCTGATGAACGAGGCCGCTCCACCCACCGCGAACAGGCCGATATCGTCTGCGCTGAACAGGTCCCGGTTCTTGTAGATGTCATACGCCGTGGCGGCGAACATGGTCGGAATCGCGAGGAAGAAGGAAAACTCCGCCGCCGCCTTGCGTGACAGGCCGAACAACAGTCCACCGATGATGGTCGCCCCGGAACGCGAGGTGCCCGGGATCATCGCCACTGCCTGCGCGAACCCCACCTTCAGCGCATCGCGCCAAGTCATGTCGTCGACCATTTCCGCGCGCACCACGTGCTGGCGGCGCTCCGCCCACAGGATGAGCACCCCGCCGACGATCAGCGCCGTTGCCACCACCATCGGGTTGAACAGATAGGTCTTGATTTCCTTGAGAAACAGAAAGCCCAGCACCGCAGCGGGCAGGAAGGCCACGATCAGGTTGGTCGCCAGTCGCCGCGACGCCGGCTCGGTTCCCAAATTCACCACCGCATGCCCCAGCCGAGCCCGGTATTCCCACACCACCGCCAGGATCGCCGCGAACTGGATGGCGATCTCGAATACCTTGCCCTTCTCGTCGTTGAAGCCGAGCAGTTGGCCCGCCAGGATCAGATGCCCGGTGCTGGATACCGGCAGAAATTCGGTCAGGCCCTCGATGATGCCGAGGATGAGGGCGTGCAGCAGCAGGGTTGGGTCAGTCATGGCAAGGATTCGGACATAAAAAAGGCGCGCCGACGGGGCGCGCCTGGGGATTATACGACGGGCAGATTACACCTTGCGGTAGACCTCGGCGCCCTGCTTGACGAATTCCACGGCTTTCACTTCCATGCCTCTGGTCAGCGCGGCGGCTTCGCTGAGGCCTTCCTTCGCCGCGTACTCGCGCACGTCCTGGGTGATCTTCATCGAGCAGAAATGCGGTCCGCACATCGAGCAGAAATGCGCGACCTTGGCCGATTCCTTGGGCAACGTCTCGTCGTGGAAGGACTTCGCCTTGTCGGGGTCGAGGCCGAGGTTGAACTGGTCGTCCCAGCGGAACTCGAAACGCGCCTTGGAGAGCGCGTTGTCGCGGATCTGCGCACCGGGGTGGCCCTTCGCCAGATCGGCCGCGTGCGCGGCGAGCTTGTAGGTGATGATGCCTTCCTTGACGTCGTCCTTGTCCGGCAGGCCGAGGTGCTCCTTGGGCGTGACATAGCAGAGCATGGCGGTGCCGTACCAGCCGATCATCGCGGCGCCGATGCCTGAGGTGATGTGGTCGTAGCCGGGGGCGATGTCGG
>JBGSTQ010000033.1:0-2463 GCA_041736375.1 Thiobacillaceae bacterium | reverse complement strand
GGCCGCGCGCCAGCAAAAGGTCGGTCGAGATCCGGCCTTTCAAAGCGCCGCATCCCGGCCGCACCATCGGCCTGGTCTGGCGCAAGCGCGCACCGTTTCCCGAAACCTTCGAGCGTCTCGCCGCGACGCTCAAGGCCAGTTTGCCGTCCGAAGTGGAGCCTGTCTGATGTCCGACCTCAACGATCCGCGCGTCTTCTTTGCCGCCGAACGCACGCTCATGGCGTGGAACCGCACCGGCCTCACGCTGATGGCATTCGGCTTCGTGCTCGAACGCTTCGGCCTGTTCCTGCACATGCTGCGGCAGACGCCCAGCCAAACGGGGCGGGATTTTTCATTCTGGATCGGGGTCGCTTTCATCACCCTTGCGCTGATGGTGATCGGGTTTTCCATCGTGCAGTTCAGGCGCGTGCTGGCTACGCTGAAGCCGATCGAGATCCCGGCGCGCTATTGCACCTGGTCGGGGATCGCGATGAACCTGTCGGTGGTGGTGCTCGGCATCGCGCTGCTGGCGTATCTGTTTTCCGAACTGTGAACGTGGCCGGACGCTGTTTCTGCTGAATGACGGCTAGGGTAGCGGCAGCCCCATCTGCCTGAAGATGGCGGCGCCGTCGCGTGCACCCCGGCGCCGCTCGATGCGGCCGTCCTTCAGCAGGACCCCCTCCATCGCCACCACTTCGTAGTTCTGGCCGGTCGCGAAACGAGCCGACGGACTGCCCGCGTTCGGTGTAGCGCACCGCTACCATGTCGCCCTCGGCCATGCTGGCCTCAGGCGGATTGCTTTGGTGGACGCCAGATTGTATTCCGCTGCTTTCAACCCAGATAATTCATTAGGGCCAAACACCGCTGTCGGAGCGGCGTCTTTATGCCCTTCAGGGTGCTCGCCGCGATTTGCGGCCGCATTCGCGCCGGGGGCGGCGCTCCTTGTATCTTGTTTCCTGTGGTGGTTAAGCTTCCACCATACGAGGTGGAGTGAGCTTGTGGCGCTCCTGAAGGGTAAACCTTGGTTTGTAGATAAGGCCCTCCGCCTCACCTTCCGCCGGACACCACACTGGACGGTAGCCAAGGGCCTGAAACTCAGTGACCCTGCATGGACAAGGCGAGTGGGCGTGAATGGCATCGTGAGTTGCAAGGAGGATTTGCCATGATGTATCTGGGTATCGATATTTCCAAGGCCAAGCTGGATTGCACCCTGCTCGATCCGGCAACCGACAAGCGTAAGACCAAGGCGGTCAGCAACGACCTCAAGGGATTCGAAGCCCTGTCGGCGTGGCTCGACAAGCAAGGCACTGCTCCAGGCGACGTGCATGGCGTGATGGAAGCCACCGGGGTGTATCACGAGCAGGCGGCGCTGTGGCTGACCGACGCCGGGGTGCGGGTGTCGGTGGTCAATCCCGCCCAGGTCAGGGACTTTGCTCGCGGCCTGGCGATGCGCACCAAGACCGATGGAACGGACAGCGTGGCCCTGGCCCGTTATGGCGCATTGATCCAGCCGGAACCCTGGGAAGCCCCGCCGCTGGAAATCCGCGAACTGAAGGCCCTGATCACCCGGCTGGAAGCGCTGGAAACCGATGCGCGCCGCGAACTGAACCGGCGCGAGAAGGCGCTGGTCGCCCAGGCGCCCGCCCTGGTTCGGGAGTCGCTGGACAATCAGCTGGCCGCGTTGAAGCAGGAAATCGCCCGGCTGCAGCAGGCGATCAACGACCACATCAACCGCCATCCAGGATTGAAAGCCGACCGCGAGCGCCTGCTGTCGATTCCGGCGGTGGGCGACAAGACCGCCAACCGGATGCTGGCGGTGCTGCACAGCCGGAAGTTCAGGAGTGCCGATCAGGTGGCGGCGTTTCTGGGGCTGGTTCCGGTCGAGCATCAATCCGGGAGCAGTGTCCAGAAACGGCCGCGGCTGGCGAAGAACGGTGATGCCAAAACGCGCGCTGTGCTTTACATGGCGGCCATCGTGGCGGCCCAGTACAACCCGCACGTCAAGGCGCTCTACACACGGCTGTGCGCGAAGGGAAAAACCAAGATGGCCGCGCTGGGCGCGGCAATGCGCAAGCTCGTTCATCTGTGCTTCGGGGTGGTTAAGCATCAGACCGTTTATCAGCCGAATTGGCAGCCAGGAGGTTGACTGGAGAGACGGTATCTACCATGCGTGTCTCCTTCAGCACGCCTCTGGCAAGTGACACCCCTAACCCCCCCTTCCGGAAAGCAGTGGCACCTTGATTTTGTTGGATTTTCATTTGAATGGGCCTGCGTCGGCAACGTGCGGCATTCGACTTGCCCCATGCCAAGCCCGCCTCTTCCCCGACATGATTCAGGTCTCGACGCGTTGCCTCATAACAAAAGGTAACCGAAGGTCAGATACGTTGCCTCACATTGGCGGTAACCGAGACCATTGAGAAGATGTGCCTCAATTTTGCCTCAATCCGTTGCTTGAGCAAGAAGGGATTGAGGCTTTCATGCTGG
>JBGSTQ010000395.1:0-5188 GCA_041736375.1 Thiobacillaceae bacterium | reverse complement strand
ATTTAATCTCTGCTCTCTAAAATGCGCGCCTTATTGCCCAGATGGCGGAATTGGTAGACGCGCACGGTTCAGGTCCGTGTGCCGCAAGGTGTGGAGGTTCGAGTCCTCTTCTGGGCACCAAATGTTGTAAGCAAAAAGCCGACCTCGTGTCGGCTTTTTGCTTGTGTAAGGCTTATTGTAGACATTAAGCCTCGTAAGGGTGACGACGCACGATCGTCTCCACCCGATCCGGCCCGGTCGACACCACATCCACCGGCACTTCGCACAGGGCCTCCATCCGCTTCAGGTAGGTCTGCGCCTTCTGCGGCAGCTTGTCGAATTCCTGCACGCCTACCGTGGTGTCGCTCCAGCCCGGCAGGTCTTCGTAGATCGGTTCGACGTCGGTGATCGATTCCGCGCCGACCGGAAGGATGTCGCAGGTCTCGCCGTCGATCTTGTAGCCCACGCACACCCGCACGGTTTCCAGCCCGTCCAGCACGTCGAGCTTGGTCACGCACAGGCCCGACACGCCGTTGATCTGGATCGAGCGCTTGAGGGCGGCGGCATCGAACCAGCCGCAACGCCGCGCGCGCCCGGTGGTGGCGCCGAATTCATGGCCCTTCTCGCCGAGGTACTGGCCGACGTCGTCGAACAGCTCGGTCGGGAACGGGCCGGAACCGACGCGCGTGGTGTAGGCCTTGGTGATGCCCAGCACGTAGTGCAGGGTATTCGGGCCGACACCCGCGCCGGTGGACGCGCCGCCTGCAGTGCAGTTCGATGAGGTGACGAACGGGTAGGTGCCGTGGTCAATGTCGAGCAACGTGCCCTGCGCGCCTTCGAACAGGAGGTTGCCGCCCGCCTTGTTGACTTCGTAGAGGCTGCGCGGCACGTCGGCCACCATCGGCTTGAGGCGATCGGCCATGGCCATCATGCTGTCGAGGGTCTGGTTGAAGCTCACCACCTCCGTCTTGTAATAGTTCTTCAGCATGAAGTTGTGGTGGTCGAGCACCTCGCCCAGCTTGGCGGCAAAGCGCTCGCGGTGGAACAGGTCCTGCAGCCGCAGCGCGCGACGTGCCACCTTGTCTTCGTAGGCCGGGCCGATGCCGCGCCCGGTGGTGCCGATCTTGCCGGCGCCCTTGGCGATCTCGCGCGCCTGATCGAGCGCCACGTGATGCGGCATGATGAGTGGGCAGGCTTCGCTGATTTTGAGGCGGCTGGCGACGTCGACGCCGGCGGCTTCGAGCATGTCCATTTCTTCCAGCAGCGCGGTCGGCGACAGCACCACGCCGTTGCCGATGTAGCAGGTGACGTTGTCGCGCAGGATGCCGGACGGGATCAGGTGCAGCACGGTTTTCTTGCCGCCCACCACGAGGGTGTGGCCGGCATTGTGGCCGCCCTGGAAGCGCACCACGCCCTGCGCGCGGTCGGTCAGCCAGTCGACGATCTTGCCCTTGCCTTCATCACCCCACTGGGTGCCGATGACGACGACGTTTTTTGCTGCCATGCTGCTTTCTCCCTTGATAGCTTGTTCGGGCTTGCTCGAAGCCGCTGTTAATCCTGCCGGCCGGCATTCGCCAGCTCGCGCAAATCCAGACTGAATCCCGTCGCCGGACGCGAACGTCCGAACACGCGCCCCACTTCGTCGTAGCGCCCGCCCTGGGCGATGGCGCGGCTGCGGCCGCCGGTATAGGCGGCGAAAACCACGCCGCTGTGATAGCCATAGCCGCGCAATTCCGCCAGGTCATAGGCGGCCTCCACCCCGGCCAGACCCCGGTCGATGGTTTCCAGCGTATCGAGTGCCGCATCGATCGCCGGCAGCTGAGGCAGCGCGGCTCGCGCCTCGACCAGAACGCTGCGGTCGCCATACAGCTGCGGCAATGCGCGGAAGGCTTCGCGCAAGGCTTTGGGCAAGCCGGCGGTCAGCACATCCACCGCGCTGCTGTCCTTCGCCTGCAGGGCGCCAAACAACTGGTGCTCGACCTCGCCATTGAGTCCCGCCAACTGCGCTAGGGCGCGGTAGACCCCGACATGGCCGATATCGAGCTGAACCGACCTGACTCCGCAACCGGACAGGGCGTCCAGCATCAGGGTCAGGATTTCCAGGTCGGCTGCGGCCCCGGCTTCGCCATACAATTCGGCCCCGACCTGAATCGGCTCGCGCGAGCGATGAAAGCCGTCGGGCTGGGTATGCAGCACGCTACCGGCGTAGCACAGGCGGTTGACCGCGTTGGCCGCCAGCAGATGCGCGTCGATGCGCGCCACCTGTGGCGTGATGTCGGCACGCACGCCCATCAGGCGCCCGGACAGCTGGTCGACCAGCTTGAAGGTCTTGAGGTCGAGATCGGCGCCCACGCCGGTCAGCAGCGAATCGAGGTATTCCATCAGCGGCGGAATCACCAGCTCATAGCCGCGCGCACGGAACAGGTCGAGCAGCCCGCGGCGCAGGTCTTCCATGCGCCATGCCTCGGGCGGCAGCACATCCTCGACGTTTTCAGGCAACAGCCAGGCGGTCATCTGTTCGGCCACTTCAATTCACTATCAGCAACAAAAAAACGCCGCCCAACATCGAGGCAGCGCCGATAAAACGCAATTGTCCATCGCTCATTTCCAGCATCCTGCTAAAGCCTTCACGCCACAAGGCGGGCGCGGCAAACGGCAGGATGCCTTCGATCACCAGCAACAGGCCGATTGCTGCAAGCCAGTCAAAACCGGTCATTGACCGCCGGCGGCGCGCGGGTTCTTCATGTACTTGAAGAAGTCGGCGCTGGGGTCGAGCACCATCACGTCGCTCTTGCTCTTGAAGCTCTCGCGATAGGCCTGCATGCTGCGGTAGAACGCGTAAAACTCGGGGTTCTTGCCATAGGCCGACGCGTAGATGGCCGAGGCTTTGGCATCGCCCTCACCCTTGACGCGCTGGGCATCGCGGTAGGCTTCGGCGACGATCACTTCCTTCTGCTTGTCGGCATCGGCCTTGATCTTTTCCGCTTCCGCCGCACCGGTCGACCGCAGCTCGTTGGCCACCTGCTTGCGCTCGGCCTCCATCCGGCGGTAGACGTTCTCCGACACGGTTTCCGGCAGATCGACGCGCTTGATGCGGACATCCACCACCTGCACGCCGATCTTGCGCGCGTCCTGGTCGGCCTTGCTGCGGATAATGTTCATGATCTCGTCACGGCGGCCGGACACCACCTCGTGGATGGTGCGCTTGCCGAACTCGGCACGCAGGCCGTCGTTGACCGTCTGGTTGAGGCGGATCTGCGCCCGGGCTTCATCCCCGCCGACCGAGACGTAGAACTGCCGTGCGTCGATCACTCGCCACTTGATGAAGGAATCGACCAGCACGTTCTTCTTTTCCGAGGTGATGAAGCGCTCGGGATCGGTGGCATCAAGGGTCAGGATGCGGGTGTCGAAATAGCGCACGTTCTGCACCAGCGGCAGCTTGAAATACAGGCCGGGTTTGGTCTTCACCGAGACGACCTCGCCCAGCTGGAACACCAGGGCGTTCTGGCGCTGATCCACGGTGAACATGCTGGCGCTCAGCGCGACCAGAACCAGCACCAGGCCGATGAGAATGGGACCGACAGACTTGTTCATGGCCGGCTCTCCCGATCACGGTTGCGCAGGGCATCGCGGGAACGCGCTTCCATGCCGGCGGTTCCCGGCTGGCTGCTGCTGGGTGCGGCCAGCACTTCAGGCGCACCCGTGCTGGGCTGGCTGACGACCTGCTGCAACTTGTCGAGCGGCAGGTAGAGCAGGCTGTTGCCGCCCTTCTGGTCCACCACTACCTTGCTGGTGTTGTTCATCACGGTCTGCATGGTATCGAGATAAAGACGCTGACGCGTTACCTGGGGCGCTTTCTGGTATTCGGCGAAAATCTGAGAAAAGCGGCTCGCCTCACCTTCGGCATTGGCGATCACCGCCAGCTTGTAACCCTCGGCTTCTTCCTTGAGTCGCGACGCCAGACCGCGGGCGCGCGGCACGACATCGTTCGAATAGGCCTCGGCTTCGTTCTTCAGGCGTTCACGGTCCTGGCCGGCTTTCACCGCGTCGTCGAACGCGGCCTGCACCTGTTCCGGCGGCTGGATGTTCTGCAGCGTGACCTGGCTGATGCTGATGCCGGTCTTGTAGCGGTCGTGGATTTCCTGCATCAGTTGCTTGGCGCGCGCGGCAATTTCGGCGCGTCCCTCGTACAGCACGAAGTCCATCTTGCTTTTGCCGACGATCTCGCGCATTGCGGTTTCGGCGATATGCAGTGCCGCTTCCTCAGGGCCGCGGTTGACGAACAGGTACTCCACCGGGTCCTTGAGCAGATACTGCACGGCAAACTGCAGGTCGATGATGTTCTCGTCATCGGTCAGCATCAGGGACTCTTTCAGCACCTTGGTCTTGACCGTGTCCTTGTAACCGACCTCGACCGTTCTGACCTGGTCGACGTTGACAATTTCACGCGACTCGACCGGCCACGGCAAGTGCCAGCGCGGGCCGGGATCGGTGGTTTCGATGAACTTTCCAAAGCGCAGCACCACGCCGCGCTGGCCGGTGTCGACGATGTAGAACCCGCTTGCCACCCACAGCAGCACCAGCGCGCCGATGATGATTCCGACCAGATTGCGCCCGCCGGCGAAACCGCCTCCGGATGGCGCACCCCCGGAAGGTTCGCCGCCGTCTCCCCCCTTGCCGCCGAACAGGCTGTTCAGTTGCTGGTTGAAACGACGCCAGATTTCGTCCAGATCAGGGGGTCCACCCTGGTTCCGCTTACCGTTATTACCCCATTGCGGGTCATTCCAGGCCATATCGTTATTCAGGTAGACAAGACAGAAGGTTGGGAAGGAGCGGCGTCGGGCACTGTCATGGCGTCTGCAGAATGCGCCGAAGTCAGGTTTTCTGACAATGCCTCGCGTAAAAGTTCAAGCCCCGCGCCGGTTTTGGCCGATACATAAACGCTTTGCAGTTTACCATATTCATCACGCCCGACCCCCGGCGCAATCCCCAGCAAATCGAGCTTGTTGTAGACCCGTACCTGCGGCACCTGCGACGCGCCGATCTCTGCCAGCACCGTGTCCACCGCCTCGATCTGCCGCTCGCGCGCCGGGCTGGCGGCATCGATCACATGCAGCAGCAGGTCGGCCTCGGCAGTCGCTTCCAGGGTCGCCCGGAAGGCCGCCACCAGGCTGTGCGGCAGACGGGTAATGAAGCCGACCGTATCCGA